>JABJHA010000027.1 GCA_018662005.1 Rhodospirillaceae bacterium
CGACGAGGACAGTTCTTCGGCTGCCGAGGCTACCGTCTGAACGTTGGTCGAGGCTTCTTCGGAAGCCGCGGCCACCGCCGTCGCCTGGGTCGAGGTTTCTTCGGAAATTGCCGTCATCGACTGGGCCGAGGACTGCAATTCTGTCGCCGCTGAAGAAACGGTCTGAACGACGCCGCCAACACTGGCCTGGAAGTCGTCGGCCATTTGGTTCATCAGACGGGTTTTTTCCGCAGCAGCGCGTTTTTCCTGCTCCGCCGCTTCGGCTTCCATCTCCTTGACGCGGATGGCGTTTTCCTTAAAGACCTGAACGGCAGCCGCCATTTCGCCGATTTCATCCTCCCTGTCCTGGGCCGGAATATCGGCGTCCAGATCGCCGCCAGCCAGAACACCCATGGAATCCGTCATGTCAACAATCGGGTTGGCCAGCGAACCGGCGACAAAGAAGCCGATGCCGCCAATCAGAACGACGCCAATAACACCGATGATTATAATCTGCATACGGATGGTATTTGCCGCGTCGAAGGCTTCTGCTTCATCGATTTCGGCAATCATCGCCCAAGTGGTATTGCCGATCTGAAGGGGAGCAAAAGCCGATAGAACGGGGTTGCCGTTATAGTCGGTGATAATTTCCGATCCGGTTTCACCTGCCAGCGCCTGCGTGGCCGCATCGGTATTGACACTACCCGTTTCAGGATTGGCGAATGAGGCCGCTACCGAATGGCCTTCCGGATCAAGGAAGGAGTCTGAACGCATCAGTTTGTCCGAACCGACCAGATAGGTCTCGCCGGTCTCGCCCATTCCTTCACGCTGTTGCATGACGCTGTTGATCGCATCAAGCGACAACTGCAGAGCAACGACCATTTCCAGTTCATTGTCAGCCGGGTGGATGATCGGCATGGCGACAAAGCCAGCTGGCGCTCCGTTTGAGGGTGCGTAGGGCGCAAAGTCGGCAACACCGTACTTGTTGGTTTTCAGAACCTCGCGCATCAGATCACCAAGACCTGAATCCTTGTATTTGCCGCTCAGGATGTTGGTTTGGTAATCAGGCTCGCGAAACGCCGAGTAGAAGATGTAACCGTCCGGCATGATCAGGAACAGATCATAATAGCCGTATGCATCGACGTACTTTTTGTAAAATTCCTTACCTTCTGAATCCGTAGGGACGAAAGCTTCGGCAACATCAATTTCAGTCAATACGGCCCATCGCAAACCAAGGAAGTTCAGTGGTGCATAGGACGACAAGACCGGGTTGCCATTATAATCGATAATAATGTCGGAGCCAGATTCACCCTTGAGGGCATTCTGCGTAGCCTCGGTGTCGGCCCGGCCTTTTGCGGGGTTGGCAAAAGATGCAGAAACCGTGTGGTTCTTGGGGTCAAGGAACGAGTCCGAACGCATCAGTTTATCGGGTCCAACAAGATAACTTTCGCCGGTTTCGCCAAGGCCAGTACGCTCGGTCATGATGGCATTGATCTTGCCAAGCGGCATTTGGACAATCAGCGCGCCTTTATACTGACTACCGTTATAAACCGGTGTCGCTAGGAAGCCGGCTGGTGCGCCGGCGCTTGGCGCGTAAGGGGACAGATCCGTAAAGGCAACTTCACCCTTTTTCTTATTTTCCTCAACCATGGAAAATACCTTGGCAAGGTCACTGTCTTTCCACTGCCCGTTTTTCAGGTTTGTGGCGTAATCCAGCTCTTTGTAGACTGAATAAATGACATTACCCGAACGATCGACCAGGAACACATCGTAGTACTCACGCTCCAACAACCACTGGCGGAACCAGGGGTGATACTTGGCGTGGGTTTGAGAATATCCTGAACCGTCACTGGCAGCATCAAGGTTTAGCTTTTCACCAGCCGGGTGGGGATTATCGTTGATATAAAGATTTTGCAAGGACACGGTTTGACCGCCGCCCAATTCATTCCAGCCATTGCTGAAAGCAACGATGGCTTCTGCAACGCCCTGGTTATTGGCCATGATCTGGGTGTCCTGGCGAATGCCTTCCAGATAGGATTTGATTTGTCCGTGTTTGATGGCGCGAATTGCTTCCAGTTTGGAAAATGCCTCTTCCATCAAGGTGGTGGCTGTTTCAGCCAGAACGCCCGCATCGCCCTTTCGTTCTTCAAAGAATTTTTCAATCTGCGCTTTTTTAATACCACGCACGCCGTCAAGCTGATTAAAGCTGGCGGTTTTTAGTGCAGCATTGGTTTGAACCAGCGAGATGACGCCGATGATGGCAAAAGGCAGGATGCCAACGAGTAAAAAGGCAGCAATCAGTTTTGGGCGGACACGTAAATTCATGATCGATACTCCATTCAAACAGAAAGTCGGCTGTTATCTGTCTTCCTGACAGACAAAATCGCTAATACTGGTGCAGCACACAACAGCAGCAAAAGCACTCAACAACACGCTATGAAGCGGTTGCTAACCTGCATTTTTTCACAAAAAAAGGGTTAGTAACTCCCAGATCTCAACAAAAATCAGCACCATACATCGGCGACTTTTGTTTCTATTGAATCCCCCACAAGCTCATCTCAATACATTAATGATTCAAAGCCCGGGTACGCAAGCTTAAAAACCACGAATATAGTGTGGTCTTAGCGCCGTTTCTCCTGACAGGGCATGTTCAATTTCAGCCAGTAACCGGGACTTGTCCTTGGGCAGGTTACCCGCCAGGGCCAGTGAATTAGAGGCATGGTTGGAACGGAAGATGACAGGACGGACAGGGTCAAGCCCGCTAACCAACTGATTGAGCTCTTCCAGGGTGTCCGTTTCATCCTGCCATTCAAAAGCGCCGCCCAATCTGGCGAAGCGTTGCATGAAACGTGGGCTTTGGGCTTCTTCCAGACCCAAAAGCAGGGTTGAAAGATAGGTCGGGGCGGTTTTGTTGATCAGTTCTACGGTGCCCATAATATGCTCGCGCCACAACGTGCGTCCACCAAGACCCAGAATGACCGTCGCCGAAACCTTGATGTCGGCGTCCCGGGCCCGGGCCAACGCCTTTTCAATGGAGGCGGGACTGGCCCCCTTGGTCACCCGCTTGAGAATTTCCCGGGAGCCCGATTCAATACCGACATAGACAAGACTGAGACGCAGGGCTCGCAGTTGTTCAAGTTCCTGAGCGGTTTTGCGCAACAGGTTTACCGGTGTCGCGTAAGCTGACACGCGCTGTAAATTGGGAAATGTTTCAGTCAGTTTGAGCAAAATCTGCTTTAAGTCATCGTAATCCAGGCCCATGGCGTCACCATCGGCCAGAAAAACCCTGTGAGCTTGCGGCCAGTCACGGGCGGCGTCTTCGATATCGGTGAAGATGTCACCCATGGGGCGGACCCGGTATGACTTTGATTTGTACATCGAACAGAACGAGCATTCATTGAACGAACAACCGTATGTGACCTGAATGATCAGGTTGGAACCTTCGGACGGGGGGCGGTACAGGGGCATGTCGTAAAGCATCATCGGGGCATTTTGTCGATTTAAGCCGCCGGAGCAATCTTTTGTTTACCTGATGGGAATAACTTTAAAAATATACCGCCGCTGTTGACGATACCCATGCAGGGAGTCACCATTGCAAACCGTTCCCATTTTGCTAAACCTGTCCTAGAGGATCCCATTGAAAAAGAGTTTACGAAATTTCTCTGACGGCGATGTCATTTTCCGGGAAAGTGACGCCAGTAACTCACTTTATTTCCTGAGTCAGGGAATTGTCGAGCTGAGTAAAGCTGGCGAACGCGGACCGGTCATGCTGGCCATGCTGGAACCCGGTGAAATGTTCGGCGAAATGGGCATCCTTGATGGCGGACCGCGTAGTGCTACGGCGGTCGCCGTTGGACCCGTTGTTATTGAAGAAACCGAACGCCAGGACTTCCTTGATGCGCTCGGCAATGAACCCGAACTGGCTCTGAGCGTCATGAGCAAGCTGGTTGAACGGCTACGCCAGGCCAATGACCGCCTGTCTCATCCCAGCACCGCTACTGAGAAAATTCCAAAGGGCAACGGCGGCTTTTCCATTGGCGGTATGTTCAAGAAACTGACCGCCGCCACCGATGGAGGAACCGGGCGCATTGAAATCCGGGTCTTTCCTTTTGTTGGCGAAGTTCCCGAAGTTGCCGAGGCGCAAAGGCGTCATGTCATCAATTCCCTGGGCAAACGCCCCGGCATCAAGGTCAAGGCGTTAAATAAAATCCCGGAAATTGATCCCGATCTTCATCCTGATGACCGGCTGATGAAGTTGGTGGACTATGCGCAGGAAGCGATGGCGTCTTCTGCCAGCGACCTGATCATGTACGCTGACATTCCCGCACCCGGCACAACCCTGCACCTGCGCTTCTTTTCGGCCCACTCCGATGACAATGACCGGCCCGGCTTTACCCTGCCCACTAGTGTTTTGACATTACCGGTGGATTTCGAGCCCGAACTCGCCGAATTGCTGCTGGCTGTGGCGCTGGCGGCGACAACCGCCGGTGATGATGGCAAACGGGTGCGCCTGGGTCAGGCCCTGTCTGAAACCCTTTATGCCGCCATGCCGGCGGTACAGAGCCTGCCGCAAGACCTGACAACGCGGGAGCGCGCATCGATCCAGATGTGTTATGGCAATGCCATTGCCACCCTTGCCCATCAGCGTGGAACGGCCGAGTTGTATCAAGTCGCGGTGCAAACCTACCGCGCAGCCCTTGAGCAATTGTCCCGTGACGACAATCCTATTGACTGGGCCTTGACCCAAAAACACCTGGGTGCCTCGCTGCAGGCCATTGCCGAGCGGACAAACGACGAAGAAACCCTCAATCAGTCCGCCGAGGCCCTGGAGGCAGCCCTTGAGACCTTCCGTCCGGAAATCTACCCCATACAATGGGCATCGGCGCAAAACCGCCTGGGCCTGGTTTTGTATAAACTTGATTTGAAAACCGGGGATGCGGAAACCCTGAAAAAATCACTGAACGCCTTTCAGTCCGCCCTGCATATCTTTAACCGGAACGACCATCCTGCGCGTTGGGCCGATGTCATGAACAACTTTGCCCAGGCGGCCCAGGTGCTGGGTGAACAACTGCACAGCACCGAAGTGCTCGAAAAGGCCGTCAACGCTTGCATGGGCGCCTTGGAAATCCGGCGCAAGGAAAAGGGCCCCCTGCTTTGGGCGGCGACCCAGAACAACCTGGGATCAGCGCTGTTCCTGCTTGGAAAATTAACCGGTGACGAGGATCGCCTTGAAGGCGCCGCCGGGGCTTTTGATCAGGCCCTGGGGGTGTATACGGATTTCAACGCCGAACGGCTCGCTTCCGTGGCCAGGAAAAACTTATCGAGAGTCAGTTTGTTGCTGCAGGAAATCCACGGACCTGTTGAGCGCAACGGGTCCACGGTTCCGAAACTGGACTGGGAAGATGGCGTTGAGAGAAATTCTTAGGAACTATTGACGACGCGGCTTTACGTGGGCGATGTAAACTTTGCAGTTGGAATAACGGTCATTATAAAAATGATAGGTGATATTGGGTTTGGCCAGACCCGTCGGGTCGTTCAAATTCCATTCGCGGGTCGCGATCCCGGTCACGCCCATGCCTTTTTTGCCTAAATATCCAATATTTAGCGTTTGTATTTTTTTCTGATTAAAAAGATTGCGCTGACAGGCATCGGACAGCGCGCCGTTGTACTGCCCGACATTCCAATAAGGTAAATTGGTGGTGGTGAATTTGCCTGATCCGGCCATGGCGGGCGCGCCAAAAGTAAGTGTCGCAAAGCTGCCTAAGGTCACCAACAGGGCCTTCCAGGACAAGGAAAAATTCATCAACATGGCCTTACCATAGCAGAATTCTGCGGAAAATACATATTTGAAAGCCTTGAGGGAAATGGCGCGCCCGGAGAGACTCGAACTCCCAACCTTCTGATTCGTAGTCAGATGCTCTATCCAATTGAGCTACGGGCACATGCTTGCGCGGGGACACGACCCCCCCTCGCGAAGGCTGGCGACACTACTCCAGAGGCATTGCCATGGCAAGTGCTTAGAGGGGCTGTTTTCACGCTCAAAATTGAAGTAAGTAAATCGGTCCTTGTCGCGCCTAGTGGCTTTGAGTAATATCCTGAAAAACCAAAAGAGTGGGGGCGATATTTCTTAAACTATGGAATAATCGTCGTGTATGTTATTTGCGTCTCTTAATAAAGAGAGCGAAAAAATATTTTAGGTAAGGGCTCAGTCACTTCATGAAGTTTTCAATGTTCCGGAAATCATCAGGATATCGAGCCGCCGTCATTGCTGCGGTGCTGCTCCTTCCTGCGTGCTCTTTCACCGAAGATGCGCTGTGGCCATCGCTAACCGGCGAGGACCCTAAAGGGGCGCCAGAAGCAACCCAGAGCGAACAAGAAGCCCAGGCGCCTGTACTGGCAACGCCGGCAACGGCGCAACCGGCTTTGGGCACCACCAACTTCCAGCCTGAGGGTGTGACGTCCGGTACGGCATCGGGCACCTTCGTTGGCAAGAAGGTCGTCGAATTGCGAAGCGAACTGAAACGCTTGCAGGGGTCGATCTCGCAACACAATGCAACGCTGCAACAGGTGCGCGCCACCATTGTGCAAAATTCGCAACGCTACCACGGTACCGTTGCCGCCATTAACACCCGTTTGCAGGTTGGCACCACGCCGGGCAACCCGATTTTGGTGCAGCAATTCAATAATGCGCGCGGCAATCTTGAGCAAATCAGCAATGACACGGGCGAGCTGAACCGGCTGGCCACGGCTGTATCAGCGGATTCAACCATGTCGGCGTTCCTTTCGGAATCGACCCGCGCCGCCTTTAGCGTTTCGGGTGCTGTCGATGAGGACCACAAACAACTGGCGATCCTTGAAGACGAGGTCAACCGGACTGTCGTCCTGATTGAACGGCTGCTTAAAGAGCTTGCAGAAGATGTGCGCCGTCAAACCAATTATGTTGCCACCGAACGTTCCAACCTGAACCTGCTGTCAGCCGGTATCAAGGGTGGGGAAATCTTTGGCGCCAGCCTGGCCAATCAAGCCATTGTTTCGGCTGCCGGAAACTCCATCTTCCAGGGACCGGCAAGGGCCCAGGACACAACGGGTCGCCGTCCGCTGGTGGTGATTCGCTTTGACCGCCCGGATATTCCTTATCAGCAGGCCCTTTACGCCGCCGTTAGCCGGGTTTTGGAGCGTCGTCCCGACGCCGTCTTTGATCTTGTCGCCGTCGCCCCGGGCGCCGGTGGTCCGGCCCGGATCGCATTGAATTCCAACAAGGCGCAACGTTTTGCCGAAGGCGTTTTAAGATCGCTGATCGAAATGGGTTTGCCGCCTTCGCGTGTGGCCATGTCAGGCAAAACAAGCGCTCAGACAAAGTCCAACGAGGTCCATTTATACCTCAGGTAAGCGAATCGGCCCTTTCTCAAATAAACCGGCAGTCCTTACAAATTGGGCTTGCCGGTTTTTTTTGCAGAATCTTCCCCTGTGCCTATAACGACCTACCCATTGTGAAATAGGGCATAAACCTATTGAAAATAATGCATTTTTTTGTGTTATTTTTGCAACACTCGCCTCATGGTAATGCGTGTCTTTATATTAGAGATACTATAATACTACAATTCTACGGCCTGTTCCCGTATATTGAGCCCGGTTCCATGAGGATAACGGGGGACGTGGCGGCTGCGTATAATGCTCGCCAGCGTTTGTGATCCTTGTAATTTTGTTTTTGAGTAGGGGGTTTCCCGCATGTTTTCGAGCAAGTTTAAACTTACAGTTTTAACGGCAGCTGCCGTTGCTGTGTTCGCACCGTTTAATGTAGCCCAGGCTACCAACGGTTATTTCTCTTCCGGTTACGGTGTTTCAGCCAAGGGTATGGCCGGCGCCGGCGTCGCCTTAAAAGGCCAGGACGCGCTATCGGGCGCCACCAATCCGGCGTCGATGGTGAATGTGGGTAACCGCGTCGATGTTGGCATCGCTGCCTTTAACCCAAACCGAAAAATTACTGCTTCGGGCGGCGGAACAATTTCAAACGACACCTATAAAAGTTCCAGAAACTGGTTCGCAATTCCTGAATTCGGTGTCAACACGATGCTGGATGATGACACGTCTTTAGGCTTTGTCATGAACGCAAATGGCGGCATGAACACGGCTTACAGGGGCAATAACCCGTTCACAAACTTCGGCTCCAATGCCACCGCAACTGCCGGCGTTGATTTGGGGCAGGCCCTGCTTGGCGTCACCTACGCTAAAAAATTCGGCAACCATTCTGTTGGCATCACACCAACCCTCGCCGTCCAGTATTTTTCCGCATATGGTCTTCAGGCCTTTACCGGCATTTCGACTTTTGCCGATAACGTAACGAACAAGGGCTACGATTACTCTGCAGGTTATGGTCTTCGTGCCGGTTATCAGGGCAATCTCGGCCCTCTATCTCTTGGTGCCTCTTTACAGTCACGTATGATGATGCAAAAGTTCGACAAGTATAAAGGCTTGTTTGCCGATGGTGGTACATTTGACATTCCGGCTTCCGCAACCCTTGGTCTTGCTTACACCGTTCCCGATAGCGGCCTTTCCCTCGCCCTCGATTATCAAATGATTGCCTTTAGCTCCGTTGATTCCGTTGGAAACTCAGGCGCGGGTGCTCTGTCAACCTGTTCCGGAGACAAAAGACTTGGTGCCAAAAACGGTTGTGGCTTTGGCTGGGACGATGTTCATGTCATCAAAATTGGTGGCACGTATGACGTTGATGAAAACTTGACGCTTCGTGCTGGTGGCAGCTGGAACACGCAGTCCTACGATAATGCCGAAATCCTGTTCAACATTATCGCCCCGGCTGTTGTTCGCATCCACGCCAGTGTTGGTGCGACATACGATTTCATGGACAATCAGGCTGTCAGCTTTGCTTACACCCGGGCCTTTGATGACAGCATTACCGGCGGACATCCTAATAACGGGGCCGGTGATGTAAAGCATCAGATGAACCAGAATGAGATCGCCGTCGGTTACACATACAAGTGGTAATCGCCTGATCTTCTAGAGTGTCATAAGTAATCTGCCTCTACTCATAAAAACGCCCGGTGCCCCCCGCACCGGGCGTTTTTCTTTTGGCTATATGATCCCGTCCGCCAACCACAGCACCGCGGCGTAGCGCCCGGCCTTGCCGATGGTGACCAGCACCAGAAACACCCATACATTGACCCTGAGCAAGCCTGCGACGAAAGTGAGCGGATCGCCAACCAGCGGCACCCAGGCCAACAAGAGTGACCATGTTCCGAAACGCCCGAACCAGTTTTCGGCCCGGCCCAACTGGTCGGGTTTGAAAGGAAACCATTTGCGATCCTGCCAGTGCAACAGATAACGCCCCAGCCACCAGTTGACCAAAGCACCAAGCACGTTTCCGGCACTGGCGACCAGCCACAGGGTCACAGCTTCCCCGCCACCGGCGGCATAAAAAGCGGTCAGAACAATTTCCGATGAAAAAGGCAGGATGGTGGCCGCCAGGAAGGCGCTCAAAAAAACGCCGGTCAGACTTTCCATTAGAGCGCCACGTTATCGATCAGCCGGGCCCGGCCCAGCTGTGCCGCCACCAGCACCCGGCCCGGCCTGGAAGCATCGTCGTAAGGCTCGAGGGTTTCACTATCCACGACGCTTAGATAATCGACACCGGCAAAGCCCGCCGCCACTATCTGTGCACTGCCCCAGGCCTCTGCCTCAGCAAGGGGCGCACCCGCCTTAATCTTTGTCGCCACGTCGCAAATGGTTTTATACAAAGCCGGTGCGCCCTGACGTTCTTCGGTGCTCAAATATACATTGCGCGAAGACAGAGCCAGGCCATCGGCCTCGCGTACCGTTGCAACCCCTTCAATGCGGGTCGGGATATTGAGATCACGGGCCATGGTGCGGATCACCAACAATTGCTGGTAATCCTTCTCGCCAAAAAAAGCGGCATCGACGGCGGCCTGATTGAGCAGCTTGCAGACGACCGTGGCGACACCGTCAAAAAATCCAGGGCGAGAACTTCCTTCCAGGATATCACCAAGGCCACTGACCGCCACCCCGGTGGCGAAGCCAGCCGGATACATCTGTTCGGTTGTCGGGGTAAAAAGCAGATCGACCCCCGCATTTGTCAATTGTTCCGCGTCGCTTTGCTCATTGCGGGGGTAGCTCTCCAGATCTTCACCCTGTCCGAATTGTTTGGGATTGATAAACAGGCTGGCAATGGTGCGCTCCATGGTTTCAACAGAGCGCCCGGCAAGCGCCATGTGGCCACTGTGCAGGGCCCCCATGGTCGGCACCAAACCAACATTTAAGCCTTGCCCGCGCCAGTCGGCAACGCGTTCTCGCAAATCATCGACGCTGCGAACGATGTCCATGAATTATTCCGCGTCCTCGTCGGGGCGGCGCATGCCAAAGCAGTGTTCGGGACCAGGGAAGCGCCCGGAGCGGACGTCTTCGGAATAGCTTTTCGCCGCATCGGCGATTTGCTGGCCCAGGTCGGCGTATCGCTTGACGAACTTCGGCGTAAAATCGGAGAACAGGCCAACCAGATCTTCTGTGACAAGAATCTGGCCATCACATGCCGGGGAGGCACCAATACCGATGGTCGGAATGGCAATGGTTTCGGTAATCGAGCGGGCCAGCGGCTCGACCGTCCCCTCGACCACAGTGGCGAAAGCCCCGGCTTCGGCAACGGCGACGGCGTCGGCCAGAATGCCCGTCGCCTCTCCGTCTTCCTTGCCGTGAGAGCGAAACCCACCGGCCGTGTTGACCGATTGCGGCAGAAGCCCGACATGGGCGAGAACCGGAATGCCGCGTTTGGTCAGAAAATCAATAGTCGGTGCCATCTCACGGCCACCTTCCAGCTTGACCCCGGCACAGCCGACTTCCTTCATCACCCGGGCCGCATTGCGGAAGGCGACCGCCGGGCTTTCCTGATAGGAACCAAAGGGCATGTCGACGATAACGCAGGCTTTATTTGCACCGCGCATAACCGCCTTGCCATGGGCGATCATCATATCAAGCGTCACCCCCAGGGTATCTTCCAGCCCGTAAAGGACCATGCCAAGGCTGTCACCAACCAGCAACAAATCGGTGTTTTCATCGAGCAGTTGGGCCGTCAGGGATGTGTAGGCGGTCAGGCATACCAACGGGTCGCCACCCTTACGGTCGCGAATATCGATAACGGTAATTTTCCTGTTTTCACGGTGGACGCTCAAGGGCCAGAGTTCCTATAAAGCAGTGGACTTGTCAATGACGCCGATCCTAATCCCTTTTCAGGGCGAATTAAACCGCCCTAATTCTTCGGCGGACGACGAAATCGTGAGCGGAAGGCCCAAAACAGCACGCCAGCGAAAAACACCAGCATCCAGGCCACTTTGTATTCGTTAAACCAGGCAATAAACGAGTCCATTTATGACACTCCTTAGGCAAAGACTATTTGCCGCAGCCGTTCAAAGGCAACAAAATATTCCCATCGTTGATGTCAAAGGGTAGCATGGCTGCATGAAAATAATGGGCATTCCCGGGAAATTTGCTTTTGCACTACTGGCAACCGTTCTGCTTGGCGCCTGTGCAAAAAAAACAGGCGAGCCGGAACCTGCCGTTGATATTAATCCAAAGGCCGCCCCCGAAGCGGCACTTGTCGTTGCGCAAAAGGTCAAGCGCGATCCTGTCCAGGCCGAAAAATGGATGATCGCCGTCGCCAACCCGTTGGCGGCGGAGGCCGGGCGAGAAATTTTACGCGCTGGCGGCAGTGCTGTCGACGCGGCAATCAGCGCCCAAATGGTGCTGAATCTTGTCGAACCGCAATCCTCCGGCATTGGCGGTGGCGCTTTTATGATGCATCTGGATGCACAAAGTGGACAGATGGCCGCCTATGACGGGCGCGAGACGGCACCGGCCAAGGCCCACCCGGAAATGTTTTTAGGTCCTAACGGCACCCCGCGAAAATTCTTTGACGCCGCCGTCGGCGGCCTTTCCGTCGGTGTCCCGGGCTTACTCAAAATGTTGGAAATGGCCCACAACGAGCACGGAAAATTACCTTGGGCAGAACTTTTTGATACTGCTATCACATTGGCGGAAAAGGGGTTTTATGTCTCACCCCGGCTGAATGGTCTGATCAGCAAAGACCGCTTCCTGAAAATCTTTCCGGCAACCGCCAGCTATTTCCATGAAAGTGATGGCACCCCACTAGGCATTGGCCGCACGCTGAAGAACCAGCCGTTTGCCGACAGTTTACGAAAAATTGCCGAAAATGGAGCCGATGCCTTCTATAGCGGTGAACTGGCCCGCAATATCATCGACACCATCAGCAACGCCAGCCAGAACCCCGGCCTGCTGACTATGGACGATATGTTGTCTTACAAGGCAGTCAAGCGCGACCCTGTTTGCCTTTTCTACCGACAATGGCTGGTCTGTGGCATGGGGCCACCCTCATCGGGCGGACTGACGGCCTTGCAAATACTGGGTATCCTGCAATCCTTCGATTTGGCCGAGATGAAACCCGATGAAGAAGGCCTCATGGACGCCCAGGCCCTGCATCTGATCGCTGAAGCCTCAAAGCTTGCCTTCGCCGACCGCAACACCTATATCGCCGACCCGGATTTTGTGCCCGTTCCCGGAGCCGGGATGCTGGACCCCGGTTACCTGGAATTGCGGGCCGCAGAAATTTCACCGGGTAAGGCCCTCGAAAAAGCTTTCCCGGGGATGCCTGGCCTCAGCACCAGCTGGAATTTCTCTGGCAGTGACAATGAGCCCGGATTATCAACCTCTCATATCAGCGTCATTGACGGGGCGGGCAACGCCGTATCGATGACATCAAGCATCGAAAATGCCTTTGGCTCACGAATGATGTCCGGTGGTTTCCTGCTCAATAATCAATTGACTGATTTTTCCTTTGCCCCCGAACGTGACGGTGGGCCCGTCGTCAACCGGGCCGAGGCTAGCAAGCGGCCGCGTAGTTCCATGGCGCCGACCCTTGTCATTGATGGCGAGGGGAAAGTGGTTCTGGCCATTGGCTCGCCCGGCGGTTCGCGCATTATTGGCTATGTCGCCCAGGCTATTATCGCCGCCCTTGATTGGGATATGGATATTCAAAGCGCCCTGGACATGCCCCACATGACCAACCGCAACGGGTCAACGGATCTGGAAGCAGGAACTGGCCTTGAGCAACTGACAACGGCCCTGGAAGCCCTGGGTCACACCGTCAAGGTCAGAGACATGACCAGCGGCCTGCACGCTGTTCAGGTCAAGGATGGCAAGCTGCTGGGCGCCGCCGATTACCGCCGGGAAGGTGTCGCCCTGGGTGATTAACCAGGAGCTAGTTCCAACCCTCTACACCTGACATATCCGGCAGTTCGTGGGCAATTCCCTTGTGGCAATCGATACAGGTTTTATCACCGGAAGCCAGATAGCGTTGATGCTGATCAGATGCACGCGGGCTTTGCAAGGTAATGTCCATTGAGTCGTATGAATGACAGTTGCGACATTCAAGGGAATCATTGGCCTTGAAACGGGCCCATTCGTGCTTTGCCAGCTCAAGACGTTTTTGCTGAAACTTCTCGCGGGTGCTGATAGTGCCGAAGAGCTTGCCCCAGACTTCTTTCGTCGCCGCCATTTTACGGGCGATCTTGTTGGTCCAGTCATGGGGCACATGACAATCGGGACAGGTTGCGCGGACCCCTGAACGGTTGCTGTAGTGAATGGTGGGCTGCAGCTCGCTAAACACATTGTCACGCATTTCATGACAACTGGTGCAAAAGGTCTCGGTGTTGGTCAACTCCAGGGCGGTGTTAAAACCACCCCAGAAGATAACACCGGCGAGAAACCCGCCAAAGGTCAGGAAGGCGAGACTGAAATGGCGGCTGGGGGCATTGAGTGTGCGCCACAGCTGTTTGATCTTTGCGAAGAGCGTCACTGTTTAATTGCCCTTCTGGATCAGCGTTTCGACATCGACGAAACTGTTACCAACCAATGACTTGACCCCATATCTTGGCACATGACATTGGGTGCAAAAATAACGCCTGGAGGTGACCGACGTCAGCACCTGACCGTCAGCATCCATAAAGTGGGTGATACTGATCATCGGTGCCTGCGAGCGTTCAACCGCCGTGCGGCTGTGGCAGCTCATACATTTATTGGCGTTTAAATTAACCGGATAACCACGGATTTTGTGGGGGATGGTCGGTGGTTGTTCGGGATAGTTGCGCGATTGGCGCAAACTGCTGTTGGATTGACGGGACATCGCCGGGGCACTGGCTTCATCGCTAAGAACAGTGCCGCCACGTAACGTCGCAATAGGTTCCCCGGCTGGCGCGTTCGCCACCAGCAGAAAAACAAAGAGCCCGGACAGGAGGCCAAGCATCCCTTTTGTTAGGGCGCTCATACCGAAACAACCTTGACTGCGCATTTTTTGTAATCCGTCTGTTTGGAAATGGGGTCCGTGGCGTCCAGGGTCACCTTGTTGATGAGTTGGCTGGCATCGAACCATGGCACGAACACCAGCCCCCTTGGCGGCCGGTTTCGACCACGAGTTTCAACGCGGGTCTTAATCTCGCCGCGCCGCGACTGGACAAGCACTTCGCTGCCGCGTTTAAGGCCGCGCGCCGTGGCGTCATCGGGATGCATGAAAACGACGGCGTCGGGAAACGCTTCATAGAGTTCCGGCACCCGCTGGGTCATCGAACCCGAATGCCAGTGTTCAAGCACCCGACCGGTAGAAAGCCACAAGTCGAATTCACTATCCGGGCTTTCAGCCGCTGGCTCGTAAGGCAGGGCGAAAATAAGCGCCTTGTTATCCTTCTTGCCATAAAACTGGACATCCGTTCCCAGGTCCACATAAGGATCATGGCCGACCCGGTAGCGCCATTTCGTCTCTTTGCCGTTGACCACCGGCCAGCGCAGTCCGCGCTCTTTATGATAGGTGTCGAAGGGGGCCAGATCATGAGCGTGACCGCGACCGAATTCGGCATATTCCTCGAACAGGCCCTTTTGAATATAAAAGCCGAAATCCTTGGCTTCATGGTTTTCATAATCAAGGTTGGTATGGGTCATGGGGTATTTGTCGACGTTACCGTTCTTGAACAACACCTCGTACAGGGTTTTCCCCTTATATTCCGGTGACTTATCGAGGATTTCCTTGGTCCACACTTCATCGGTGGTGAAGCGTTTGGAAAATTCGACCAGTTGCCACAAATCCGACTTGGACTGACCGGGTGCATCGACAAGCTGGTACCAGAACTGGGTGCGCCGTTCGGCGTTCCCGTAAGCGCCTTCCTTTTCGACCCATATTGCGGTTGGCAGAATAAGGTCAGCGGCCTCGCAGGTCACCGTTGGATAGGCGTCCGATACGACAATGAAATTTTCCGGGTTGCGGTATCCGGGCAGGGTTTCCTCGTTCATGTTAGCCGCCGCCTGGACGTTGTTGTTAACCTGCACCCAGTAAGCGTTGATGTCGCCATCTTTCAGCTTGCGGTTATGAAGCACTGCGTGAAAACCGGGTTTGCCGGGAATCGTGCCTTCAGGCAGTTTCCATATTTTCTCAGCGATCGCCCGGTGGGCCGGGTTTTTAACGACCAGATCAGCCGGCAGACGGTGCGAGAAGGTTCCGACCTCGCGGGCCGTACCGCAAGCCGAAGGCTGGCCGGTCAGCGAAAACGGGCCGTTTCCGGGTTCGGAAATTTTTCCCGTCAACAAGTGGATGTTGTAGATCAGGTTATTACACCAGACCCCGCGGGTGTGCTGATTAAAGCCCATGGTCCAAAGTGACATCACCTTGATTTTAGGATCGGCGTAAAGTTCGGCCATTTCGATCAGCCGGTTTTTGGGAATCCCCGAAAGTTCCGAAACGCTATCGACGTCATAGTCGCTGACAAATTTGGCGTACTCTTCAAACGTCATCGGCTTGGAACCACCGGCCTTGCCGGCGTTCATGGCCTTTTTCTCGAGCGGATGCTCGGGCCTTAGGCCGTAACCGATGTCGGCATTACCGAGACGGAAATTGGCGTGCTTTTTCACGAACTCATGATTTACGCGGTCGGTTTGAATGATGTAATTGGCGATGAAGTTAAGAATCGCAAGATCGGTCTGCGGCGTAAAGACCATGGGAATATCGGCCAAATCGAAGCACCGGTGTTCGAAGGTCGAAAGCACTGCCACCTTGACGCCGGGTGTGCTCAGGCGACGGTCGGTAACGCGGGTCCACAATATCGGATGCATTTCGGCCATGTTCGATCCCCACAGCACAAAAGCATCGGCTGCTTCGAAATCATCGTAACAGCCCATCGGCTCATCCATTCCGAAGGTGCGGATAAAACCGCCAACGGCCGAAGCCATGCAGTGGCGGGCATTGGGTTCAATATTGTTGGAACGGAAACCGGCTTTCATCAGCTTCGACGCCGCATACCCTTCCCAAACTGTCCACTGACCGGAACCGAACATGCCGACCGCCGTTGGTCCTTTTTCACGCAGGGTTTTCTTGAATTTTTCGGCCATGATGTCGAAGGCCGCGTCCCAGCTTATCGGCGTGAAATCGCCGTTCTTGTCGTATTTGCCGTCGGTCATGCGCAGCATCGGTTCGGTCAGACGGTCCTGACCGTACAGAATCTTCGACAGGAAATAGCCTTTGACGCAGTTGAGACCACGATTGACCGGCGATTTTGTGTCGCCGTGGGTGGCAACAACGTGACCATCCTTTGTTGCCACCATGACACTGCAACCGGTGCCACAGAACCTGCACGCTGCTTTCGACCATTTGAGCCGGGTTTTTTCCTTATCGGTGACAAGATTGGCGGCGCTTGCCGGTGTTGGCATTCCGGCGGCGGCGGCGGCGATAGCAACGGCGTTAGCCTTGATGTAGTCACGACGGCTTAATTGAATACCTGATTTTTTATTACTCATCGTCTTCCTCGATCTGATGGTAAACCAGCGATGTGGTGATAACGCCTTTGGTTTGTTCAACGTGGGTGATCGCTTCCATCAGGCTTTTGTCGTTTTCGGCCTCTACAGTAAGGATCATCTTCCCCCTGGCATCCGAATCATGGACCTCGATACCACCCAGTAAATTGAGCGTGTCTGTCAGTCCAGGGATGTGTTCCGGGCGCGCCTGCACCAGCAGGCTGGCGATATGAAATCGCTGTTCGGTAAAACGCGCCGAAATCAGGTCGCGTCGTGACGGTCGTGTCGTCATCTGGGGTATCCTTTTATTGAAAATATTACGCTCTAAATCAGTCATGCCAAGGTGATCAGGAAACACCGGGGGGCCCTGCAAGCAATTGGTATATCCAGATCGCGAATCCGTAACTGCCAACCAGGGCGATGGCCAGCCCAGGGGCCAGCAGGACGGTTAGTAATAAGAAGCCTTTCAGCTCTTGTTCGCGGGTCGGAACCTCTTCGGAAGTGGGGTCGCTCACGTCTTGATACCCTTTCAAACAATCACCAAATCTTGAAATAATGGTAGGCTCATCTTGATGACATGGGAAGGCTTAACTAGGCGATCATAATCCCTTTTTCGGCATTTTATTTGACGGCAATCAAGAACAGGCGACGAAATGGGAAAAGCGTGCAACCATCGCTTCGTTGCGGGTAAGCTTTTCTCAAACATTGCTTGAAGTCGTCACAGAATTCCGCCTTCCATTGTGGGTTCTGACTGCCTTCCAACGCATACAGCAACGGCTTCAACGCCGTTCCCCGAAGCCATTCAAAGACAGGGTCCACGCCTTCCAGTATGTGTACGTACTGGCTTTCCCAAATATCAATGGAGCGCGCCTGTGCGGCCAGCAGATCATAATAGTTTTCTGTGGACCCGACCGGACTTTCGCGCACAAGCGGTGCCAGTAATTCCGCCCACGGGCCGCTACGGGCCACTTCCGCCATCAGGGTATGAGACGGGGCTTCGTGGTTTTTCGGCATCTGCACCGCCAGGACCCCACCGGGGGCAAGCCTTTCCATAAACCCCGGGAACAGATTCTGATGATCATTACACCAGTGCAAAGCGGCGTTGGAAAAAATCAGGTCAACCGGCGCCTCGGACGTCCACGCCGTGATATCGCTTTCAAGCCACCGGATGTCAGGGGCTTCCCTGGCGGCGCGGGCCAGCATCTGGGGAGATGAATCGATACCTGTGATGTCCGCCCCCGGCCAGCGTTCGGCCAGCAAGCGGGTTACCGTACCCGGCCCACAGCCCAGATCGTAAATGGTTTTCGCCTCCGGGGCATTTATGCGGGCCATCAGATCGAGGGCCGGGCGCAACCGTTGATCGGCGAATTTCAAATAGTGTTCCGGGTTCCAGCGCACCGACACCCTTATAAAGCCTGTTTTGGAATGGCCAGCCGGAAGGCGGTTTTCTCTCCGGCGGCTGAAGTCAGAGCCATGTCACCGCCATGGGCGCGCACGATGTCACGAACAATAACCAATCCAAGCCCCGTACCGCCTTCTCTGCTTGAACTGGCAAAAGGCTGGAATAGTTTGTTGCGGGCGTTTTCCGACAATCCGGGGCCATTGTCGGAAATGTCGATAACAACACTGGGCTCCTTATCTTCAGCTGAAATGATAACCTGACTGGCGCCAATCTGACGGGCGTTCAGGGTCATGTTACTAAGCGCCCGGAACAATTGATCCCGGTCCGCTTGTATATCGATTTCAAAATCGACCTCGTTTATCACCATAAAGGACGGGTTGGCGATCGTACCCGTCTCGCCGCCGATGGTCATCTCGTCGCGAGTCGCGGCGGCAACCTCGGAAATCAGTTCACGCAGATGAAAATGGCTGATTTGTAATTTTGTCGAACCACCGCTGACGTAATTGAGAGTCTGGCTGCACAACACCACCGCCTTATCAATCGCCGTATACAGCCGTGGCGTTACTTTTTTGACTTCCGGATCATCAATATCGGCGAGCCGGTCAGACACCAGCATCGCCGTCGATAAGGAATTCCGCAGGTCGTGATTGATTTTGGCGACCGCCGCCCCCAGCGTCGCCAGCCTGTTCTTTTGCTTGAAGGCGGCGCGCACATCTTCTTTCATCATCGCCAGTTCACGTAAGGCAACGCCAATCTCGTCATTACGCTTGCTGGGTTGCAATTGTCTGGTCGTATCTTCCGGATCTTCACGAAAGCGAACCATGGACTGGGTTATGTGACGCAAAGGGCGGACCATCAGCCACAGCAGACTGAAATAGACAAGGCCCGCCGTGAGCAGGGAAATAACAATGGAAAGTTGAAGGATACGGGCCGAAAAGCCGAGCATGGCTTGACGCATTGGCGCTTCATCCAGGGTCACTTCGACAACCACGTCCATGGCCTTGGGGGAAATGCCAATAACCTGCATGACCCGGTTGCCGTCGCTAAAAAGAACCTCGAAAGCATCCAATATCCACATGCGGAAATCCCCCTGACGCATATCAAAGATAACGTCGATACGGGGCAGGTTGGTTTGACTTAACATCAAAACCCGCCTTGTCGGATGTTTCAGGGTAATTGAGTAGGCTTCGGCGTGGTACAACAGCTCTTCTTCAAGTTCGCGGTTGACCATGTTATCTGGCGTCGCCTCAAGGGCCAGGGACGCCAGATGGGCCGTGGCGATATGATCTTCAAGATAATCCTTGCGAAAGCGCGAGATCGACGGCGTATAGATCAGGAATTCCGCGACCATGACGAAAAAAATGGTCAGCACCAGAAGTTTGGCCGACAGGCCGGAAAAACCCTTTGGCATTGGCTCCGTTGAATCGGGCTTTGTCGCTGGTGTGGTTTCCTGCTCACTCATAGCGACATTATACTATCCAAACAGCCTTAAAAAGCGGATCAGTTTTTTTGTCCGTGGGCCAAACAGGGCCTCCGTATAAAAACTGCCCGCGGCCCGCTTGGAGACTTCGCCCAGAGTCGGATACGGGGCAATCATCGATGCGACATCGCCAATCTTCAATTTTCTCGACATCGCCAGAACCCACATCTGAATGAGTTCACCGGCGTGGGCCCCGGCGATTCCGACACCAAGGATATGGCCCTTGCGGTTCGTCACAACCTTGATCAGGCCATCGGTCAGGCGCTCTGCCTGGGCTCGGTCATTTTCCGCGAAGGGCCAGGTCAAGACTTTGATATCATTCTGTTTTTTTCTAGCCTCATCTTCTGTTAATCCGACCTGGGCCAACTCCGGCGCGGTATAGGTGACCCATGGGGTAGCCCGCATATCGGCCTTGGCGGGTAACCGGAACAAGGCGTTACGGATGACAATACCGGCGTGATATCCGGCAACATGGGTAAACTGGAACCCGCCGGCGACATCACCAATGGCAAAAATTTTCTTGTTGGAAGTGCGCAGTCTGGCATCAACGGTAATGCCCATGGGGGAATGCTCGACGCCGGCTTTTTCCAGATCCAAAGAACCCACATTGGGCCTGCGACCGGCGGCAACGAGAAGGTCAGAACCTTCGATTGTTTCCTCCGCGCCATCTTTTTCAATGATCACGGCAACCCCGGCGGGCGTCTTCTCGACGCCGACAACCTTAATGCCTTCGATGATGGTGATACCGTCCTGATCCAAAGCCCGGCGCACCACGGCGACCAGTTCCGAATCATCCTTGGGCATGATCGCGAACATTTCCAGGACCGTCACCTTGCAGCCCAAATGACGATGGGCCTGGGCCATCTCGATGCCAATAGGACCGCCGCCAATAACGACAAGGTGGTCAGGTAGAACAGGGCCGTTAAAAATAGTTTCGTTGGTCATGTAAGGAACCTGATCCAGTCCCTTGATCGGTGGCACAAAAGCGTGCGAGCCGGTGGCGATAACGAAACGTCGGGCCCGCACGGTGGTCTCACCGGCAACCACTTCACCGGGTCCCGTAAAGCAGGCTTCGGCCTCAATCACCTTAACGCCCATCCCTTCAAAGCGTTCAACCGAATCGTTGGGGGCAATGGCGGCGATGGTATCGCGGATATGGCCGTAGACTTTTTCCGAACTGATCTCGGGTTTACCGCCATTGACGCCGAAATCCGCAGCGTGCTCAAAAGCCTTGGCCGCGTGACCGGCGGCCAATAGCGCCTTCGAGGGAACACAGCCGTAATTCAGACAATCGCCACCCATCAAACCCTTTTCGATAAGAGCCGTCGAAGCGCCCATCTGTTGGGCCCCGGCGGCCACCGACAGGCCGCCTGAACCGGCGCCGATGATGCATATATCAACCTTCACATGCTCTGCCATAAGTTTGTCCTAAGTATCCGATTTAATGAATTTTTTATAAATCACCGGAATCAATGCCAGTGCCGCAAGGCCGATGATCGGGATGAGAATTTCCGGAGCCAGAATAAGCCCCAGATCAGGTTCACCCCCACCTTCAAAGACCATGCCCAACCCGTTTCCAACGCTGGCGTAAACAAGGGCCCCCGGGATCATTCCGAAAAAAGTGCCCAGCACATAAACCCGCAGCGAAACATTCAGGAAAGCCGGCACCAGATTGACCAGCCAGAACGGGAACAGCGGAACCAGCCTGAGCACCAGCATGTAGCTCAACTGGTTCTCCTTAAAGCCCGCCTCCATTTTGGTAACCGCCGCCCCGCACTTGGCGCGAAGGACATCGGCAAAGGCGAAACGGGCGGCCAGAAAAACCATTGTCGCACCGGCCGACGCCCCGGCAAGGGAAAGAAAGCCACCAGCCACGGTGCCGAACATAAAACCGCCCGCCAGAGTCATCCACAGGCCGACAGGCACTGAAAGGCCACTGAGAACGGCGTAAGAAGCGACAAAACTCAGGGTCGCTATGAGAAAATTCTCATCACGCCAGTGCATCAACAGGTCGCGGTTGTCTTTGAGCGCCTGAAACGACAGATATTGATCCAGCCCAAGCCAGAAAAAAGAAATAAATCCGGCAACCATGACGACCAGCGGCAACAATTTTTTAACGGAGAACGTCTCCCCTGTTGTCTGGGTATCCGGCTGGTCCATGTATGTCATTCCTGGAATCTTGTTAACAACTTGAAAACAATAGCAAACTTTACCCCAAAGACGACAATCGATCAGCTTTTTTCGGGCGCTTCCTTTATAAATTGCCACTCCCGGGCCTTGCCAGTCACCTTTACGTTACCGCCAGGTTACCGGCCCGTCCCGGAAAATAAGGGATAAAGGCGCAGATGGCGTTGACTTCCCCCCGCCAAGACCCTATACACCGGGCTTGTTTTTTGACGGGAGTGAACCCTTTGAAACGTACTTATCAACCTAGCAGGCTTGTCCGCAAGCGTCGGCATGGCTTTCGTAGCCGTATGGCCACCGTTGGCGGCCGCCGTGTTCTTGCAAACCGCCGGGCCAGAGGCCGCAAGCGCCTTTCTGCTTGAGCCTTAGTCTCGTGTCTGCAATTCCACGCCTAAAGCGCCGTCCTGAATTTCTGAAGGTCGCCGCCACCCGGCGTAAGTGGGTCGCGTCGGGACTGATTGTACAGTCGCGTCCGCGCCCCGACGAAGAGACGGACATCAGGCAAGCACGCGTTGGCTTTACGGTCAGCCGCAAGGTCGGCAACGCGGTTGCCCGTAACAGGGTCCGCCGCAGACTAAGAGCCGCCGCCGAAAACGTGATGACAGAACACGCCCAACCGGGTATGGATTTCGTTATCATCGGACGCAGGAATTCGCTGAAAAGATCGTTTTCTGATCTGGAAGACGATTTAACGACGGCCTTGAAAAAGCTGGATGCCTATCAATAAAGACTACCGGGGTTTTGGATTTGAAAAAGCTGGCAGGTTTTCCCGATAACGCGCTGTGGCATTTGCCCAGACGCATCGCCACGAGCCTGGTCCGCGGCTATCAGTTGCTGATCTCGCCGGTGTTGCCGGGCAGTTGCCGCTTTTATCCATCCTGCTCCAGCTACGCCATGGACGCTTTTAGCCATCACGGTTTTGTCAAAGGGGCGTGGCTCGCCTTAATCCGTATTGGCCGTTGCCATCCCTGGGGCGGAGAGGGTTTTGATCCGGTTGCCGGTTCCAGCCTTGACTGCCATCACCATAATCACAAACCAGTTTGACCTTTAAGATGACGGAAAAATAATCAATGAACGATAATCGTAATCTTATTCTGTCGATCGTCTTTTCCGTCGTCATTCTGGTCAGCTATGAGTTTTATAATTCCTGGCGCTATCCAGATGCGACGATCCCCCTGGGAGATGAGAGAACCGCCACGGACACAACGACGCCAACCCCTGCGCCTCAGGCCCCGTCCACAGTTCCCGGCACAACCGGCAATGCAAATTTAAACGCTCCCTCGATTCCCGGCAGCGCAGCACCCACGGCTGCCGAAGCTCAGATGGCCGGTCGCGCCGATTTGCTTGAAAAAAGCGCCCGTGTCAAAATTAACTCGCCGCGTCTGCATGGTTCGCTGTCGCTTGTTGGCGGACGCCTTGATGACCTGACCTTGTCGGACTATCACGAGGAACTGGACAAATCGAGCCCGGCCATTGTACTGCTCTCACCCAGCGGTGCCGAAGGTGCCTATTTCACTGACTACGGCTGGGTTGGTGAAGGGATCAGCTTACCCAATTCAGAAACCCTGTGGAGCGCCACCTCGCAAACGTTAAATCCGGAAAAACCGGTGACCCTGTCATGGGACAATGGCGAGGGACTGGTTTTCAAACGCACCTACACCATTGACGACGGTTACATGTTCACGGTTACCCAGGCGGTCGAAAACAACAGCGGCAAGCCTGTCACCCTGCATCCCTACGCCCTGATGTCACGTCATGGCCTGCCGGAAGTCACCGGTTTTTACATTCTTCATGAAGGCCTGTTGGGTGTCTTTGATGAAACCCTGCAGGAAGTCGATTATGACGATATGCAGGAAACCAATTCGGTTCAGAACAAGACCACCGGCGGCTGGCTGGGCATTACCGACAAGTACTGGCTGGTGGCCCTTGTCCCCGACCAGAAAACACCGATCACATCGCGCTTTACCTATCGCAACGATCAGGGTCTTGAAAAGTTTCAGGCTGACTTCCTGGGCCAACCTGTATCCATCGCGGCGGGTGCCAGCGGGGCTGTCACCAGTCACCTGTTCACCGGCGCCAAGGAAGTCAAATTGCTGGACCGTTACGAGGCAGATATCGGTATCGCCCGTTTCGACCTGGCCATCGATTTTGGCTGGTTCTATTTCCTGACCAAACCGATCTTCTACACCATGATTTTCATCAACGAGCATGTCGGCAACTTCGGCATCGCCATTTTGCTGCTGACAGTTCTGATCAAGCTGTTGTTCTTCCCGCTTGCCAACAAGTCCTACACGTCCATGAGCAAGATGAAAAAATTGCAGCCCGAAATGGTCAAGCTGCGCGAACGCTTCGGTGACGACAAGACCAAGCTCAATCAGGAAATGATGGCCCTGTACAAGCGCGAGAAAGCCAATCCGGCGTCCGGTTGTCTGCCGATGTTGGTGCAGATTCCGGTGTTCTTCTCGCTCTACAAGGTTTTGTTCGTGACCATCGAAATGCGTCACGCGCCGTTCTTCGGCTGGATTCAGGATCTTTCAGCCCCCGATCCGACTGACGTCTTCAACCTGTTCGGCCTGATCCCGTGGGATCCTTCAACGGTGCTGCCCGAACCCCTGCTGGTTGGCGTGTGGCCGCTGATCATGGGCATTACCATGTTCTTGCAGCAGAAACTGAACCCGCAACCCGCCGATCCGGTACAGGCCAAGGTCTTTATGTTCCTGCCGATCATGTTTACTTTCCTGCTGGCCCGCTTCCCCGCCGGTCTGGTCATTTACTGGGCCTGGAACAACCTGCTTTCCATCATTCAGCAAAAAGTCATCATGATAAAAATGGGCGTTAAATAGCCCGAAAGATGACCGATGACAGACACCGCCCCCTCTGCCGATAACGAATTCGGTCGCTGGCTGTTTTCCCAGTCCTGCAGCTTTGTCATCGGGGCTGTCAAACTGGATGACCTGCCGCAGGGCGAGATGGTGGAAATCGCCTTTGCCGGACGCTCCAACGTCGGCAAGTCGAGCCTGATCAACGCCCTGACCAATCACAAGGATCTGGCCCGCACCTCCAACACGCCGGGGCGAACCCAGCAGCTTAATTTCTTTGATCTTGGCGGCAAGCTGATGATCGCCGACCTGCCCGGTTACGGTTATGCCCGTGCGCCCAGGGAAACTGTCCGTCAGTGGACGGACCTTGTCGGCGACTACTTGCAGGGTCGCCCGCAATTACGCCGCACCTGTCTGCTGATTGATGGCCGCCACGGCATTAAAGACAGTGACCGCGAAGTCATGAAGATGCTCGACGACAGTGCGGTTTCCTATCAGGTGACGCTGACCAAGTGTGACAAGGTCAACGTGACAGAAATGGAAAAGCGGATCAGCGCCGTTGCCGAGGAACTTAAATCCCATGTCGCGGCCCATCCCGACCTGATCGTCACCTCGTCGATCAAGGGAGACGGGATCGAGAGCTTGCGCGCGGCCCTTGCAGCTTTGGTCAGTGAACGATAGATTCTTCCGATGAGTAAAAAAGACACATCCAATGACACGGACAAATGGCTGGCCCAGGCCCGCACCTTGTCCGAAGCGTTGCCCTATATGCGTCGCCATTCCGGCCAGACCCTGGTCATCAAGTATGGCGGTCACGCCATGGGCGATGAAGAACTGGCCAAGTTGTTCGCGCGCGACATCGTGCTTTTGCGGCAAATCGGCTCAAACCCGGTTGTCGTCCATGGTGGCGGTCCGCAAATCGGTGACATGCTCGACAGGCTGAAGGTCAAAAGCGAGTTTGTCGAAGGCTTGCGGGTCACCGACAAGGAAACCATCGATGTCGTCGAAATGGTCCTGTCGGGCAGCATCAACAAACAAATCGTCTCGTCCATCAACGCCGCTGGCGGTTTTGCTATTGGTTTGTCGGGCAAGGACGGCAACCTGATCGTCGCTGAGAAACTACGGCGCAGTAAGCGCGACCCGGATTCCAATATCGAGCGCATTCTCGATCTGGGCCTGGTAGGCGAGCCCAAGGTCATCACCACCCATGTTCTCGATAATTTTGAAGAATCCGATATCACCCCGGTCATTGCGCCGATCTGCGTTAGCCCGAAAGGCGAAACCCTGAACGTTAATGCCGATACGGCAGCTGGCGCCATCGCCGCTGCCTTAAGCGCCAAGCGCCTGTTGATGCTGACCGACGTCGTCGGTGTCCTTGATGGCGAAGGCAAGTTGATCCCTCATCTGGGCGTCAGTGAAGCTGAAAAACTGATCAAGGACGGGGTTATTGAAGGCGGCATGATTCCAAAGGTCGAAACCTGCCTGAACGCCATTGAGCAAGGCGTCGACGGCGCGGTGATTATCGATGGGCGGGTGCCCCACGCCCTGCTTCTGGAACTGTTCACCGAACACGGTGCGGGAACACTGATTGAGCCCGACTAGGTTACTTGGCCAGATCTTTCAAAAAATTAATCTGCCAGTTCATATCTTCTTCACTAAGCGGGTAATTTTCTCCGGCGGGCGTCGTCAAAACGTCTTCTCTGGGAATTTTACACATCCTCAGTTGCAGCTGTTCAACCAGCCATGGCTCTAAAGATGCCTTCCAGGCGATGGCGATGATAGCCTTGGCGCTGCGCGTGGAAATCGCGTGCATGACGGCTTTTTCTTCCAGTTCGGACATCACAACCAGGGCGGCGGCGGCAAAATCGCGTTCCCCTTTCTGCAATGCCTCGTTCAACCGGTCAGGGGTCAATCCGCCTTCATGATTAAGCTCCTTGACCATCTTCATCTTGGAAGGAGAAATGGTTTCAATATCAGCTGACTCTTCATCATCCGGCTCGCTCTGCTCTTCTTCAAGACGACGGTTCACAATTGTCCGGACTTCATCGGCTGTCTCCTCGTCCAGATCTTTTCTGGCGGTCAAAATATCAAGCAGATTCCCGGCCACAAACCGGGCCAGACGGCCAGCCGCGCCGGCCGGCAATTTAGGACGGTGGGCAAGTGGTTCGTGCCAGGTTTCGTAATCAACAGCCCGGTCAATAAGGTTATTCAGGGTTTCCTCGCGGATTTGCGCGCTCTTGTTAGCAAGCAACGAAGTGATTGCTTCCTGATCATCACTGGCGGCAATGGCGGTGGAGACAGACTCACCCAAATCATGACGCCTTGAAACGGCGCCCAAAACCCCGCCGACCGGTTCATTTGCAATAATTTCCAGCAGGTCATCAACACTCAACACCGGTGAGAACTCAAGGATCGGCCCCGAAACCACCAGTTCCACATCACGGGCCAACTGGCGGATCACTTCGGGCGGCGCATCGGCAACGTCTTTTAAGGTTTCGGCGAGAATTTGACGAACCCGGGTCATCTGGTCACGGGCCAGAATTTCAAGCGCCTCGTAAGTCATTTTGCGAATGCTGTCTTGTTCGTCGGCGCTCAGGCCCGGGGCCAGCAGTGCTATTTTCTCGGCCATGCCAACGCGCACATCGTGATCTTCATCAACGACAAGCAGAAGATCGGCCATGCGCGGCGTCGCAGCATTGGCTGCGATAGCGCGGCGAACGGCGGGGTCCTTATCCTCGGCCAGATAGTACAGCAATTCGGGCTTGACATCATCGCGCCCGGCAAGTTCCAGGCGCACATCCGCATCACCGTTTTGGGCCAGTTCCCTGGCCTTCTCGTAGGCCATGGGCTTTTTATTCGTCAAACCCTGAAGAATTTTTTTAATAACCATTAGCGCATACCGGCAACATTATCGTCCCGTCTTGTTAACTCTCGTATTGAAGTAAGCGAGCTGCCAAACCATTTCATCTTTGCCCATGGAATAACTACCCTCGGAAATCGTGTCGAGAATTTCCGTCGGGGCTATACCGGCCATGCGTTGTAAAATCATAGCCGCCATCTTGGCTGACAAGCCCGACTTCCATACCAGTGCCGTTACCCCCTTGGCGCTGTGGGATGAAAAAATTTTATGGGCCACCCCGATATCAACCCCGGCCCTGACCACCAATGCGGCAAAGACAAACGGATGATCGTTGGCGTTCAGTGCCTTGCCGATAACATTGTCATCAAGCCGATCGGCCGCCAACAGGCGTTCGGCAACTTCAATGGGCGGGGCGACTTGCAGGAAGTCCAGCGCATGGACGGAAGAAGAGCTGTCCCCCTTGCCGCCGGTTGATATACGGTGATGGACCATTGATTTCACCGCTTCCAGGGTCTCGTCGTCGAGGTCGTCGCGACCTGAAAGTTTTTCAAGCAAGCTATCGGCTACAAACTGGGCAAGCCGTGTTGCGGCCCCGCTTGGCAACTTTGGCCGACTGACCAGGGGGGCGTGCCACAGCTCAAAGCTGTCGGCCTTGGCGATCAAATCATCCAGGGTTTCCTCGCGAATTTGCGCCGTGCCGTTACCCAGCAGGTCGGCAATCGCCTCTTCATCATTGGTCGCAACGATGGCCTCGGAAACCCCTTCGCCGACGCCCTGACGCTTAGATATGGCATTTAATCCCCCCTTCACGGTGCCCAGGGAGATAATCTCGATCAGATCCTCGTCATTGAGAACCGGGGAGCATTCCAGCACCGGCCCGGCGACAGCCAGTTCTCCATCCATGGCCAGATGTTTGATCACGTCCGCCGGGGCATTGGTGACATCTTTCAGGGTCTCTGAAAGAATTTGCCGGACCTTGGTAATTTCATCCTTGGCCAGCAGGGTCAGGCTCTCATGGGTG
Source organism: Rhodospirillaceae bacterium (assembly GCA_018662005.1). Taxonomy (NCBI): domain Bacteria; kingdom Pseudomonadati; phylum Pseudomonadota; class Alphaproteobacteria; order Rhodospirillales; family Rhodospirillaceae; species Rhodospirillaceae bacterium. The sequence continues at coordinate 28,621 of JABJHA010000027.1, forward strand.
CTCTGTCGCAATTTGTCGCGCTCGTCATCGCTTAAATCAGGGGCGATGCGGGCCAGTTTTTCGGCCAGGCCAAAACGAACCTCTTCATCTTCATCCTTGGCAAGAAGGGTGTGGGTTTGACGTGGTGCGTTGGCGTTGGCGGCGACTGTTCTGCGCACCTCGGGGGCGGCATCTTCGGCCAGAAAATACAAAATTTCGGCTTTAACATCGTCGCGAGCGGCAAGTTTGCGACGAACTTCCGGATCATGATCATGGGCCATATCGCGCGCTTCGTCATAACTTAAGGGAACCTTATTGTTCATTTAAGTTTCTCCCGCAGCGGCGGCGACGTGAAAGCCGCTCTTGCCGGCCCGCTTGACTTCGTACATGGCGGCATCGGCACGGGCAACCAGAGATTCCAGGTCTTCGCCGGAACTCGGATCATAAACGGCAATACCGATTGAAACACCCAGCGGATGATCCGGGTCCCCGGAAAATTCCCGAAGACACTGACTGGCTTCCATGATGGTCTCGACACGCTTTAACATCACATCCTGGGGTATCCCGTCCATCCACAAGGCAAATTCATCACCCCCCATGCGGACCATGGCGTCGCCGGGGCGGGAATATTCTATCATCATGTCACGAAGACAAAGAATAGCCTCATCACCGCGTTGGTGACCATGAATGTCATTGACCATCTTGAAGTTATCCAGGTCCAGATAAAACAATGCTGCACCCTGACCGTTATGTTCAAGACGCTTGAAACGGCGGGGTAATTCATCTTCAAAAAAGGCGCGACGGTTCAAAAGGCCGGTCATGCCGTCTGTGCGTGACAAGTTGACGATGCGTTCGTGATTGGCGATCTGCTCGTTGGCAATACCGATCTGATTGGCCACATCGCCAATCAGGATGTGGAAATTGTCATCCCAGCCTTCATCATCAAGCGGTTTCCATATGCAGATACCGCCGTTAATGGCCTGACGATAATGGGTCGATGTGGCCAGCATCCGCCAGGGACCGATCTCGGCCGGATGAGCGCCGATTTGATCGCCAATTTTTGTCAACAAATCCTCAATGCCGTCGGTGTTTTCAACATCACCGTATTCAGCCGCCATGTTGTAGGTGTCATCTTCGGTTTTGCGATAAATCCGGCAACCACTGGCGCCCAGCGCCTGGGATGTCGCCGTCGCCGCCTTGGTCAGCATGTTTAAGGGATCAAGTTCGTCGCGAATGGAATTGACGATGTAGCCCAACAGGTATTCACGTTCCTGGGCGCTGCGCAGGGCGGCTTCCCGCTCCCTGTCCTCTGTCACGTTGCGGCAGATACCGCGGGCGCCGTGCCATTCGCCCGGCTCGCCCATCAAAGGCAAGCAGGAAGCGACCACGCAGGCGTCTTTACCTGTCGCCGATTTCATCCAGATTTCCACACTGTCCATGGGCCTGTCGCTCAAAAAAGGCAAAGGCTGGTAATGTTCGGCGTCAATCACGAATTCCTCGGGATGGTGGCCGACGATCTCATCGGGGGTAAAGCCCAGAGCGCCTTCGGGGGAGACGAAACTGAAGGTTCCTTCCGGGCTGATTTCCCAGGCGAAATCGCTGGAGACTTCGACCAGGTCCTTGTAGCGCTGGCGCGATTCGACGAGGGCCGAGCGCAGGTTCCTTTCCATGGTCACATCGTGGGAGAGAACCAGAAAATCACCACTGGCCTCTGCCGTTGAGGAAAGTTGGGGAATGACCGACACCTCCAGCAGGATTTCTCCTTTTATGCTCTTGAACAGGATCGGACCGACAACCACCGTCATCTCCGCCGCAGCCTTGGCAATCATGTCAGGGATAGCGTCCGCTTCGCCATGTTCCAGCAAGGCTTTAAGGCCCATACCCTTTTCATTGGCAGCTATGACGGAACAATCGCCACGCACCATCAAAGCGGCGTCAGGATAGCCTTCAAGCAGCTTGTTGACTGATTCGTTTTCACCTGACGACATCGCTTTAAAAAACCTCCGGTCCGTCGAAAAATCGACCGATCCTGTTTCCATCCGCTGCTTTTGCTTTTCCCACGACGAACATACCTGTAAGTGATGGTAAAAATCTAACATATAGTAGCGACAACAATTGTGATGAAAGCCCCTGGCAAGATGCTAAAAACCGATCAACCACCCCGCGACTGGATTTTCGACCTGGACAATACGTTGTATAGCGAGACCTGTAATCTGTTCGGACAGGTTGAGGTGCGGATAAAGTCCTTTGTCGCCGAATTCCTGAATCTGGAATTAGAGGCTGCCTTCAAGGTGCAAAAGCAATATTTTCGTGACTACGGGACAACCCTGCGCGGGCTGATGGAATGTCACGACGTTGACCCCGTAGTCTACCTGGACCATGTCCACGACATTGATCTGGACGTGGTGCCGCCCAATCCCGACCTTAACAAAGCGCTTCAAGCCCTGCCCGGTCGCAAGATCATTTTCACCAATGCCGATCTGGGCCATGCGGAGCGGGTCATGGAACGGCTTGGCGTTAGCCACCATTTTGAAGCCGTCTTTGACATTGTAGCCTGTGATTACGTGCCAAAACCCGACCCGGCAGTCTATCAGGCGCTGGTCGACCAATATGACCTGGAACCACAACGCACGGTGATGGTCGAGGACATGGCGCGCAACCTGAAACCGGCAGCAGATATGGGAATGACGACGGTGTGGGTGCGCAGCAACAACGACTGGGGCCGCGAAGGCTCGGACGGCGACTACGTCCATCATGTTGCCGACGACCTGACCGCGTGGCTGGGCTCTGATCACCCTGTATTGACATCGTGACCCCTGCTAGAGCATGTTCTGGTTCCTTTTTCACCATATTTGAGCCAAAAACATGAGCAATAGCGACCTGCAAAACACCATCGACGACGCTTGGGAAGACCGCGACACCATCAGTCTGGAAACCACCGGGGAAGTCCGCGAAGCCGTCGAGGAAGCCCTTAACCTGCTCGACAGCGGCAAAGCCCGCGTCGCCGAACGCCAGGATGTCGGTCAGTGGACCGTCAATCAGTGGCTTAAAAAAGCCGTCTTACTGTCATTCCGCCTGAACGATATGGGAATGATCGAGGGCGGCCCCGGCGGCGCTCACTGGTTCGACAAGGTGCCCTCCAAGTTTAAAGACTGGGACGAAGCACAGTTCCGTAAATCCGGTATTCGCGCCGTTCCCAATTGCGTCGTGCGTCGTGGTTCCTATGTTTCCCCGGGCGTCGTTTTGATGCCCTCGTTTGTCAATATCGGGGCTTACGTTGATAGCGGCACCATGGTCGATGGCTGGTCAACAGTTGGCTCCTGCGCCCAGATCGGCAAAGACGTCCACCTGTCCGGCGGCGCCGGTATCGGCGGTGTGCTGGAACCCTTGCAGGCGGGGCCGACGATTATCGAGGACGGCTGCTTCATTGGCGCCCGCGCCGAAGTCGCCGAAGGGGTGGTCGTCGAGGAAGGCTCTGTTCTCGGCATGGGCGTTTACATCAGCGCTTCAACCAAGGTTGTCGACCGGGCAACCGGCGAAATCTACTATGGCCGGGTTCCTGCCTATTCGGTTGTCGTGTCCGGTTCATTGCCTTCGTCTAAAGCGCCCGCTTCGCCGAACCAGCCCAATCCCAGTCTTTATTGCGCCGTTATCGTCAAGCGCGTCGATGAGAGAACCCGCGCCAAGACCTCAATCAACGAACTACTCAGGGACTGATCCATGAGCGCCATCGATCCACTTGCCTTAAGCGAAGCCCTGATCCGTTGCCCTTCGATCACGCCCGAAGACGCAGGTGCCCTGGATGTCCTTGAAGAGGCTTTGGCCGATATCGGTTTCACCTGTCACCGGTTGTCCTTTACCAGGGTCGGCACCCCGGACGTCGAAAACCTGTACGCCCGCATTGGCACAAACGGCCCCAATTTTTGCTTCGCCGGACACACCGATGTGGTGCCCATCGGCGATCGTGACGATTGGACCATGGACCCGTTCGGTGGCCAGGTCCGTGAAAATGTTCTTTATGGGCGCGGCGCATCGGACATGAAGTGCGCTATCGCCTGCTTCGCCGCCGCCGCAGCCCAGTTCCTTGAACGCCATGGCGATGATTTCAAGGGATCGATCAGTTTCCTGATCACCGGTGATGAAGAGGGGCCTGCGATCAACGGAACCCAGCGGGTTCTCGACTGGATGGGGGACGAAGACGAGACCATTGACGCCTGCCTGGTTGGTGAGCCGACCAATGTTGCTGTTCTGGGTGACACCATTAAAATCGGTCGCCGTGGTTCCTTAAACGGGCATTTAACCGTCTACGGAATCCAGGGTCACGCCGCCTACCCACACCTTGCCGATAACCCGGTACCGGTGATGGTGAAAATGCTCAGCGCACTCAACATCGAACATTTTGACGATGGCTCGGAGCATTTTCCCCACTCCAACCTTGAAATTACTACCGTCGATGTCGGCAATACCGCATCCAATATTATTCCGGCCAAGGCTGAGGCCAGTTTTAATATTCGATTTAATGACATGCACATGAGTGCCGGGCTTGAACAACGTCTGCATCAGATCATCGAGGGCATCGCTGCTGAAACCGACACCCGCTACGGGCTGGAATTTACCAGTTCCTGTGAAGCCTTTCTGGTTCCGCCCGGCCCGTTAAGCCAAGTCATCGAGAAGGCAATCAAGGACGTCACAGGACAAACTCCTGACTTAAGCACCGGCGGCGGCACATCGGACGCGCGCTTTATCAAGGACTTTTGCCCGGTCGCCGAATTCGGGTTGATCAATGCAACCGCCCACAAGGTCGATGAAAATGCCGCCGTCGATGACATAAAGAACCTAAGCGAAATCTATGTCGCCGTGCTTGAAGGCTACTTCAAAAAATAATGGCTGCCCCGCCCGGTGAAACGACAAACGCGCTCATCGGAATTTTCCGTCTCGCCCGTCTTGATGCGGGTGGTATCGAGTGTTTCAGGAATACACCGGGTGCTTTCTGGCGTTCTTTCAAGGTTGCCCTGATCATTGCCCCGTTTTATGCAGGCTTGCTGGGTATGCGATATGCCATGGGTGAAGTGTCAACACCGCCGTTGCGCTTCATCGCCGTTGAAACCATCGCCTATACTATTGCCTGGCTGGCCTTCCCGGTCATCGTTGAACCTATTTGCAGGACCATGGGGCGAAGTGATAAATACCTGCGCTTTATTATCGCCTACAACTGGGCCGGTCTGCTGCAGAACATGCTTTATCTGCCACTGGCCATGTTGTCTGTAACCGCCGTTCTGCCACCGGACAGCGGCGGTGTTTTCGGTCTGATCATCTTGCTGGTGATTATGGCTTTTACCTGGTTCATCGCCAAAACGGCGCTGCAAATTGCCGCCAGCCGGGCGGCCGCTATCGTCGCTATCGATTTCGCCATCAGTCTGCTGATTAACGGCTATGCCGAAAAAATGCTCTAGATCAAATTGAGGGCAGGTTGCTCTAGACCCCCACTATTGAAGCCAGCCAGGCGATGCCGAGGAAAGTCAGCAGGACGGGCGAGGTTAACAGCCCGGCAAAACTGAGCAACATGCCGAAAATGCCCCAGATGATCTGCCCCGAAAACAGGGCGATAATGCTGGCCAGAAAGGCCAAGGGAACAAAAATGTAACCGGTGGTGAAAATCCCGGCGAGGGCCAGACCAATAGCGAAGTATCCGGCAATAGGGGCCGCGTCCTGGGGTGGTGGTGGTGTTGAATTGTCCTGCTCGTTATTTTCGGACGGTTGCAAACTCAGTTTGATATCTGACATTCAGGTTCCCCGCATTAATGATCGAGCCATGTTAGTAGCTAACAGCTGTCAAATAAAGCCCGTCGGCAGGAGCGGTCTCTCCGGCGACGCGCCTGTCACGGGCCTCAAGGGCGGCTTTCAGGTCGGTAGCGGTCCATTTTCCTGTCCCTACCCGCTTCAGGGAACCTGTAAAATTGCGCACCTGATGATGCAAAAACGAGCGCGCCTGAGCGTGGATCAAAATCATCTCGTCCTGTCTTTCCACTCGTAATGTGTTGAGCGTCCTCAGCGGTGAGTCAGCCTGACAGTTGGTGGCCCGGAAACTGGTGAAATCATGCTTGCCGATGAGCACCTTGGCGGCTTCGTGCATGGCCTCTGCGTCCAGCGGCACCGGAATCCACCAGCAGTGTCCCTTGTCAATGCTGAGTGGAGCGCGCCGGTTGACGATTTTATAGATATAGGAGCGTCCGGTAGCCGAAAACCGTGAATGAAATTCATCATCAACCAAAGCCGCCTCGAGAACAACGGCGGGAACGTTTCTCATATGATAATTAAGGGCATCGCGCACCGTATCGGTGCTGAAATCGCCTTGCAGATCAAAATGACCAACCTGGCCCAGGGCGTGGACACCTGAATCCGTACGCCCGGCCCCAAACACCCGCGGGGTCTCACCACTGAATGCGGTGACCGCTTCCTCTAGCGCCTGTTGCACGCCAAAGCCGTTTTCCTGGCGCTGCCAGCCGACGAAGCCAGAACCATCATACTCGATCGTTAATTTAAAGCGGCTCATATGGGCAAATTTGTTTTCTCTGAAATCAATATCAGAATGGTTATAAATGATATTTTCCTATTCAAGTGAATAGTTTGTTATGCAAGACTGTCAGAAGGGGCATAAAGAACGAATCACATGAACAGCAGCGATGATATCCGTGACAGCGACAGGGATGCGCTTCATATCCTGCCACTGTCGATGTTGCCTTTCGAGACGCCGGGGCTAAAACGCGCCCGGATGATCAAGAACGTGCGCCTGGAAAGCGTGATCGAGCTTTTTTCAGAAGAAGGCACCGGCAGCGGTCAAATGGATATCCGCGACATTGGCCAGGAATTCGGCTGGCCAGATGATCAAATCCACCCCGATCTGGTCATGCTGCGCAAACTGGCACTGCTGCCCAGTTTCGATGTCTACAGCTTGCGTATTTCCCTTCGCCAGCAGGGTATTGATGTGGAAAACCAAGATGCCCTGAAACTATCTGATGCCAAAACCCGTGATCTGACCGCCTATATGACCGGCTTCACCCACGCGCTGATCAAGGAAATTTACGGCTCCAGTGATATCAATATCGAAAGTTTCAACGACATCATCGCCCTGTTCCGCGATCCCGATATCAAAAAGGCGAAGGAGCAACTCGACGTTATGGCCAGCAAACTTGGCATTGGTCTGGCTGAAATTCCCACCTTCCTTGAAGATTATGGCGACATCTTCCTGTCCCTTTCCTATTACCGGCAATCGCTGGATGAAATTGAACCGGTGATCGAGGAATTCTTAGGCTCCATGGATGAAATCCGTTCCAACTGGCAGTTAAAGCAGGATCAGAATCTGATGCGGACCTGCAAGATGCTGCAATCGACCATCAATGAACTGATGGCCGAAATCACCGGCCGCTTTGAAAACTTTGAGCAGGGCACCAAGGATTTATGGAACGATATTTCCGCCAAGCGCTTCCAGCGGGTGAAGTCCCTGATCGAGAGCTATCACACCACCATTGGCGGCGTGCTGTGCGCGCTCAGTGTCAAGATTGACGCCTGGCATAACCTGTTCCCCAGTCATGATACGGGCGGCCCGGTCAAACGCGCTGAATTTATCATGTCTGAAATGAAACAGGGCATCGAGAACATTCAGAAAATTGAAACCTCGGCACCGATGCTGGCAGGCCTCGATGATGATGATGATGGAGTCGAGGCAGAGGAAACAAAAGACGAAACCTAAGTCAGGATTGTCCCGACAGGTAGATCGAAACCGCGTAAGAAATCTTCCCCCGCCATCGCTCCCCGCCCCTGTTTTTGCACCCGCAGCAATGTCAACGCGCCCTCCCCGCAAGCAATACTGGGCGAGCCGTCAAGAACCTCACCGGCCGCGCCTGACTGGTTGCTTACCGACGCAGCCAACACTTTGACGCGGGTTCGGGCATGTTCAAACCAGACACCCGGCCACGGGTTAAGGCCGCGCACCTGACGTTCCAGTTCGACCGCAGGCAAACGCCAGTCCATACGACCCTCCACACGCTCCAGCTTGGCGGCGTAAGTGATCCCTTGCTGACTTTGCGGTGTCGCGCTGAGGGTGCCCTGATCGCACGCCTCAAGGGCGCGCACAATTAATTCTGCGCCCATTTCGGCAAGCCGGTCATGAAGATCTTCCGCCGTTGTTCCGGATGTGATCGGGGTTTCCCGGGCAAGCAGCATGGCACCCGTATCCAGCCCCTCATCCATGGCCATAATGGTCACCCCGCTTTTATCATCACCGGCAATAATGGCGCGCTGGATAGGCGCCGCGCCGCGCCAGCGTGGCAACAGCGAGGCGTGAATATTCAAACACCCCAGCCTGGGCGCATCGAGTACGGGCTTTGGTAAAATCAGACCGTAAGCGGCAACGATACAGGCATCGGCCTTCAAATCTGCGAAGGCCTGCTGCTCTGTTGCGTCTTTCAGGGACTTTGGCGTCCTCACCTGTAAGCCGTGATCAAGGGCGAAAGCATGGACCGGACAAGGTGTCTCCTTATGACCGCGACCGGCTGGTCTGGGTGGTTGAGCATAGACACAAACAATTTTATGGCCGGCGTCAATAAGCGCCTGCAAGGCGGCGACGGAAAAATCCGGACTGCCCATGAAGATCAGGTTGAGCTTGCTCGTCATCCCGCAGCTTCTTGTTTTTTGATTTTCATGAGCTTGCGCAAAATCATGTTGCGCTTCAGGGCCGAAATATGATCAACGAACAAAATACCGTCCAGGTGGTCGATTTCGTGCTGGATGCAAACGGCGAGGATGCCTTCGGCGTCCATTTCACGAATTTCATTCTCATGATCCAGATAGCGCACCCGCACCCTGTCCGGGCGGATGACTTCGGAATATTGCTCGGGCAAAGACAGACAGCCTTCCTCGTGGGCCAGATCATCATCAGAGACTTCGATGATTTCAGGATTGGCCAGGCGCAGGGGGCTGGATTCTTCTTCCTCTTTGGCCGCATCGACAACAATAACACGTTTTTGCACACCGATCTGGGGCGCCGCCAGGCCGATGCCATGGGCGACATGCATACTTTCAAGCATATCGTCCATCAGCGTGCGGATCTCGTCATCAACATGCTCGACGGGTTTGCTTTTAAGTTTCAGGCGCGGGTCAGGTGCGACAATGATCGGATAGACAGTCATAAAATTTCAATCGGTTATTGCGGATTCGGGGACAATATTTCAGAAGCCGCTATCATAGTCCAGATTAAGGGTTGCGCTTCAGTATGCTTTATGTCGGAAAATGGACATTAAGGCGTATTTTACAACGATAAAATTATTCCAAAGGCTGGGGAATTAAAGGTTTATCGGGGGATTAAGATGAATTCAACAAACATGGAAACAGCGCGTCAACACGCGTTGGAGCAAACGCTCAGCGGTGTCCCTGCACGAACAAGTAATCAATTTTTTGGCGTCGGACCGATCACCGATATGACGGCCGATGAAGTAGACGCCCGCGCCCTTCGCAAAGAGTTTGAACGCTGGCTGGAAACCACCTACCCGAAGCGAGACGACAAGGGCAACGTCATTGGTCATTTCACAGCTGCCGAACTTGGCCGTGGTATGCACCGTGGCTACCCGGCCGACAAAGTCCTGCTTGATATGATGACGGAAATTCATCGTTATTTTGATTTTCATGCCAGCATCAAAATTGCCGTGGGCCTTGGTGGCGGTCATAGCGGCTTTACGGTAGCGGCGCTGCATCTTGTCTCGGCCAACAAGCCGAAGCAGCATATTTTTGTTGATACCCCCAGGCCAGAAACCGAGATTGCCAAACAATCAGGCTTCTTTCGCCAGTCCTGGGGCGCGCAACTTACAGAGATGATGAAATATTCAGAAAACGGCTCTGTCGAGCGGCTGCATTTTTCTGATGACGAAGGGGCCATCCCGTCTGCCGAAGCCATGAACGATATGGGCATTAAGCTGTTCTTCGGGGTCGGCCATGAAACAACCGGGGCGACCACCTATACCCAGCAGGAAATCAAAAATCTGCTCGCCTGGATCGATTTAAATCCGCAGGAACATCACGCCGTTATCGATGCCACATCGATGTTGGGGGCGATGCCCTGGGACACGGATGTGGTGGCGCAGGTGATGAGCAAGTGTTGCATGTTCACACCGTTTCAAAAGGCCATTGGCGGGGTTTCCGGGTACTTCATTTTTTCCATGACCGCCGTCGCCATGGCGATGATTGACGACAACATGAAAGACCCGTCCTGGGCGATCCCCAGGCAGCTTAAAATTGCCGTTCCGACGGATCCGAAAATGCCCCTGAGCAGTGACATCACAACAAGTCTTGGTCCGATCTATGATCCCGCCAACAACACCATGATGGGCGGTATTATCAATACCTTCAGCACCCTGGCGTTTGCTGAAACCACATTTGCCGTCCTGCATAACGAAAAGCAGATCGGCGACGTCAAAACCCTTAACGCGCGGGCCATGGAAAACAGGCAGTTTGTCTCTGACTGGGTCGATGCAAACCCGCTTTTTGAACTGGGCGTCAAAAACCCGGACTCACGCGGCGCTGCCGTCACCCTTCTGAAAATCACCGACGCCGATATCAGTGACCCGGATATGCATGTGCGCGTTATTGCCGAAAGCAAGAAGATGCTCGGCTATGAAGGGTTGACGCACCCGGGCGGCGACCATGAAAAAGGTCTTGATGTCGCCCGTTATGTCAATGCCTTCCCCGGCACCGACGGTGATTTCCGGGCCTGGATCGGTGGCATTCGCCCGGTTGCCGATATAAAGGCGCTATTGGAAAATCTGGAATATTGTTATCACCGGGCAAAAATTCTGGTCCTCGAACAGGAACTGCAAAAAGACGGCAAGACATTCTCCCAGGCGGCTTCCGGCGCATCTGATAAAACCCGCCGTGATGACCCGAACCGCGCTTATAAAGTCCTTATCGCCGACTTGGTCGGGATGCGCTTTGATGATCAGGGCAATCCGGATTTCAGCGAGGCAAAAGCCCATGTTGAAGCCCGCGAGGGCATCTTTCATGAAGGCTCGCAAAAGGACGCCGGCAGTCTTGAGGTCGGCAAGCTGCATTTCTTCTACGAGCCGTCCCTCTGCACCCAGGACGAGCTGCTCGCTGCGACAGGTCAGGCCCAGTATGACGCCGTCATTGCCGCTGCAACCTTCCTTCCGGCTGCCTCGAAGTTTGAATGTGGCGGTGTCCGCATGGGCGCTGGCACCGGTAATATGGGTTCGGACAGCTGGGGTGGCGGAAATGGCTCGGGTGGATCTGCCGCGCTCATGAACACGCCGAGTTTTAACTCGCGGACAACGGCGCAAACGGCAATCAAGGCGCTGCTTAAGGTGATGCCTGACTTGCAGGTTGAAGAAATGCACAACCGGGTTGTTGAAGGCAATTTCGACACCGGCAAGAACCTGGTCGACTATCCCACCACCAAGATCGAATGCAAAACCATCGCTATTATCGGTTATGGCAACATTGGCCGCGAAGTGGCGAAGCTGGCCAAGGCCCTGGGCATGACGGTGATCATCTACGCCCGCGAGCACCATAAAGAATGGATTTTGTCGGAAGGTTTTGGCTACGCCCAAACCATCAAGGAAGCGGCGAGCGGCGCCGATGTTATCAGCCCGCATCTGGGTTTGGGGCCGCTTGACGCCGACAGCGGCTCTTTCGCCAATGAAAGATTGATTGATGCCGAGGTTTTATCGGTTATGAACCGGGGCGGCGTGGTTGTGAACTACGACCGCGGCGAACTGGTCTGTGCAAAATCCCTTGATGACGCCCTCAGCAGTGGCCAGATCAGTTACGCCGCCATCGATGCCGATTTGTTCAAGGATGCCGAAACGGGCGAGCTTTCAGGACCGATGGTGCCTTATCTGGAAATCTACCCGAAGCATATTGGTAAAATGGAACTGCTGCCCCACGCGGCCGCCGATACCGAACACGTCTCGCGGGTTGAAGCGGCGAAACAGGCCGTTGACCAGATTTATGACGTCATCCATTTCAAACGCGTCGTTAATCTGAAAGGCGACCTGCCGGAAGGTTACAGCGATGGTAAGTCGCTGACCGTTAACGGCGTTGGCAGCGTAACCCGCAAGGACATTGCAGGACTTTCCGCCAACGCGTTGCAGGATATCCGTCAGCTGACGGAAGACCTTGCGACCTTCTGGGGGGCGCTTGAGGCAACCAAAGATACGGAGCGCCGGGCAGACCTGATTGAAAGATACGCCAGCGACGCAACAAAATCCGCCAACCAGCTGTTGTCAACATTCGCCGAAAACGGGCTGCAAGGGCCATTTTATGAGTAAGCGTACGTGGCTGGGCGCAGACTCTATGACAAGGTGGCTAAATTAACGCCGTTCATTAAGTATCAACGATAGTTTCTCAAGAACCGCCTTGGGCCAACACCAAAGTCTTATAACGAAACTGAGGCGAATATGAATATTAGGTTCATCTAATGTTCATATTCGTTCTGGCATTATCCCCTCTGTCAAACACACACCCCCCTTGATGGAGATTGATTAAATGATGAAAACGACCACTCTGGCTCTTGCCCTGACCCTTGGGACCGCCGCAATTACTGCCGGTGCAGCCAACGCATCGGGTGCATTGTCTTCTGCTGAATTTCAGGACATGCTCCAGAATATTCAAACCAGACAGGCTGAACAACGCGCTTCGATCAAGACCCAGGTCCCCATGACCAGTGTCAAGTCGCACGCCGATTTTCACAACATGCTTGAGAAAATTCAGATGAAGCAGGCCAAACAGCGCGGCGAAATCAAGCAACTGGTTAGCAAAACCGGTGGAATGACGCACGCCGAGTTCCACAGCATGCTGACCAACATCAAGGTGAGCCAGGCGAAACAACGCGCCGCAATCATGAACACGGTTCGTAGCCACAACTAAAAGCCATCTACCTGACAAGCGTTCAGGTATCACCACCAGATAAAGGCCGGTCCCTTAAGGGGCCGGTCTTTTATTCACCAGTCGATGAGAGTGAGAAAAAAATCAGGCAATCGCCAGTTCGTCATCTGCACGCGCCGCTGTGCGTTCGGCGTAGTTGTGATCGGAAAATTCATTGGCAATGCGAATAAATTCGTCTTCACAGGCTACGAAAGCGTCGAGCACATCGGGATCAAAATGCCTGCCCCTGCCTTCCAACAAAATGTCACGGGCCTGCTCATGGCTAAAGGCTTCCTTGTATATCCGTTTGGAAATCAGGGCGTCATAGACATCTGCCAGGGCCATAAGCCGTCCGGAAACCGGAATGGCGTCCCCTTTAAGTCCGTACGGATAACCGCTGCCGTCCCATTTTTCGTGGTGACTTAAGCTAATTTCACGGGCGAAGTGCAAAAATGAATTCGATCCCAGTTCTTTTTCGGAAACCCTGAGCGCCTCTGCCCCAAGTTGTGGGTGGGTCTTCATGATTTCAAACTCATCGACGGTCAGTTTGCCGGGTTTGAGCAGGATATTGTCAGGGATGCCGACCTTGCCGATATCATGCAGGGGGGCTGACTTGTACAGAAGCTCGATGTTTTCATCGTTCAACACGCCCTCGAAACGCGGATGCTCCCTTAAATGTTCGGCCAACACCAGAATATAGCGCTGGGTGCGCAGGATGTGAGCGCCGGTTTCGTTGTCGCGGGTTTCAGCCAGCGAGGCCAGGGTCAGAATGGAAACATCCCGGGTGCGACGAATTTCCTCGTTACTGTCGCGCAATCCCTTGACCATGGCGTTGGTGTGAATGGCCATGACCCCAAATTCATCGTTGGTGCCGACCGGAACAAAGCCGTCCAGGTCGCCATGTGAAGCATCTTTAAGAATGCCGTTTTCGCTTTCAAGAAAGCCGCGCAGGTTGCGAACGTAAGAGTAAATAACGTTCAGAACATGGGCCAGTATGACACCGATGACAAAAGCGATTTCACCCAAAATCAGCATTTGAGCGGTCTCGTAACTCATCGTTCGGCCAACTTCCCTGAGCCAGATCAGGTCCTTGTTGATAACCAGCACGACAACGCCCATGATCGCGACAACACTGATTGAAGTAAACAGGCCGAGCTTTCCGGTCAGCGGAAAATAGTTTTCATCAACCTGCATGTGATGGCCGGTTTTGCAAAAATGTTCGACCAGCTTGCGCTGCCACTCTAACGCCAGGTCAATGGAAGCAAAGAAACCCAGGGTCGCCAGACCGACGACGATTTTCAGGCCGCTTGTCAATGGGAAACCATAGGTCAAAGTGTTGAAAATCATCAGGAAAATGCCGGAGGTCAGGAACAGGCCGTATTCACATTTGAAAACCATGAGGGTCTGATTTTGGTAGGGTGCCGGATCAACGAAGCGGGCTCGCAACGGACCGCGCAGTGCAAATTGCACGGCAAGGGCCAACAGGATCGGCACCACCAACTGGGTTACGCTCAGGGTGTCAAGAAACGGGCATACCTGAACCCCGTATACGGCTAAAATAACCGTGGCGCTCAGGTAGTGCAGGACAGCCCGCCGAGACAGTTTTTGAATTTCCACAGGGTTATCTATCCTTAAACGATCCGACGATTATTCTAACATAGGGTAGAGATTACAAAAATCTAATCATACCACTTCACATTTTTGTTATGCTCAAATGCAGATTCGCCTAACGGACAAAAAGCAACATGGATACGCTCAACCTGCTCATCACCCTGCTCGCCCTGGCCCTTGTTATCGGCGCTGTCGTTGTCATGCGCTCTGGTCAGGCACGGGCCCATGATCAGGCCCAGAGACTAAGCGATGCCCAGGCCGAACTGACCGGCAGACTGGCCCAGATGGGCGAAGCCCAGGCCACCGCCCAGACCCAGATCAACATGACCCTGGAACAACGCCTGGACGCGGTTTCCAAGCGCATTGGTGATGGCTTGAACCATCACACGGAAAAAACCGACAAGACCATGAGCAACCTGCACGAACGTCTGGCCGTGATTGACGCGGCCCAGAAAAACCTGACGAACCTGTCCGAACAGGTCGTCGGTTTGCAGGATATTCTGTCCAACAAACAAGAACGCGGCGCCTTCGGGGAAGTCCAGCTGAACAATCTTGTGTCTTCAATCTTGCCGCCTTCAGCCTTTGAGTTTCAGGCGACCTTGTCCAACGGCAAGCGCGCCGATTGTCTGTTGAAACTACCGAACCCGCCGGGTCCGATCATCGTTGACGCCAAGTTCCCGCTGGAAAGCTATCGCGCCCTGCTCGCCGCCAAGGACGAGGCGGCGCGTGTGCAGACATCACGAACTTTCAGCGCCGACATTAAAAAACACGTCCATGCTATTGCCGAACGTTACATAATCCCGGGAGAGACCGCCGAATCAGCGTTGATGTTCCTGCCGTCCGAAGCGGTTTATGCGGAACTGCATACCAACTTCCTCAACGTCGTCGATGACTCCTACCGTCAGAAAGTCTGGATCGTCTCGCCGACAACCCTGATGGCGACCCTGAACACCATTCGCGCCGTGCTCAAAGACGTCACCATGCGCGAGCAAGCTGGCCTTATTCAGTCCGAGGTCTTGAAATTGCTCGAAGACGTTGGGCGCATGGAAAAACGTGTCAGCAACCTGGACAATCATTTTGCTCAGGCGGTCAAGGATATTGCCGAAATCCAGATTTCATCGGCCAAGGTCAGCAAGCGTGGCGAGCGCATTCAGGACATCGAACTGGGCGAGGGCAACAGCGACGATCAAATCGATCCGCCGCGGCTGGTCCCCTTACCCGGTGGCAAGGAATAGTCATCCCCTATGCCCGTCAGTAAAAAGCGCAAGAAATCGTCAGGGTCCGAGGCACCGCAAACCGGGGCAGCGCCGAAAACAGCCATTCATCGCTCCACTTTTACCACCATGGCCGGGATCGTCATTGCGCTGGGGTTGGTGGGCTGGCTGATTTTTGGTGGCGGCGGTGGCGACAGCACCATTAAAGTCATCGTGCCGACCCTTTCGGCCAAAGCCCAAAGCGGGGAGCAAACCTTCAACCGGGTTTGCCTGAAATGCCATGGCGAACACGCCGCAGGTTCAAAAAGCGGGCCGCCACTGGTCGATCCCTTTTATCGCCCGTCTCACCACGCCGACGGGTCTTTCGTCAGCGCCATCACCCGTGGGGTGCGCCAGCATCACTGGAAGTTCGGGCCGATGCCGCCGCAGCCACAGGTCAAGGCCGCCGAAATTCCTGACCTGATTGCCTATATCCGGGAAATTCAACAGGCCAACGGGGTCTTCTAAAAGCTCTCACGACAATGTGAAACCCCTGTTATCCCCGCATCCGATACTATCGCGCCCTGATGACCAAGAATTCGACACAAAAACTGGTGCTGATGACGGGAATCTCTTTGAGCGTCCTGTTGGCGATGACACTGCTTATGGAAAGCGACGCGCGCGCCCTGTTGTTTGTCATCGGGCTGGTCATGGGTGTTTCGCTTTATCACGGGGCGTTCGGTTTTACCGGCGCTTATCGAAAGCTTTTGAGTGAACGCGACATGACCGGTGTTGCCGCCCAGATGGTGATGCTGGTCGCGGCGATGCTTTTATTCGCACCAGTGCTGGCCCAGGGCAGTGCATTCGGGCACGGAGTCTCCGGGGCGGTGGCGCCGGTTGGCGTGGCCGTCGGCTTCGGTGCGTTTTTGTTCGGCGTCGGTATGCAGCTTGGCAGTGGTTGCGCCTCTGGTGTGCTGTATACCGCTGGCGGCGGCAACATCAGGGCCTTTCTGGTGCTGGTGTTCTTCTGTCTTGGGGCATTCTGGGGCAGCCTTGATTTGGGCTGGTGGCAGCAATTGCCGCAAACAGGCGGCATCTCGCTGGCTCGCACCTTTGGTTGGGAAATTGCCCTGCCCCTGCAAATTGGCGCACTGGTTCTGATTTTTTTGAGCCTGCGCATGGCCGGTTGGACCCTGCGACCGATAAATCGGTGGCAAGACGGCTTTTCGATTTCCGCCCTGCTTAGGGGGCCGTGGCCGTTGATCCTCAGCGCCCTGATGCTGGCCCTGCTCAACTGGGCGACGTTACTCGTCGCCGGTCACGCTTGGTCAATCACCTGGGCGTTTAGCCTGTGGGCCGCCAAAACCGCCGTCCTGTTCGGTTGGGACCCCGCCACCAGCGCCTTCTGGAGCGGTGGCTTCCAACAGGCCGCCTTGGCCCGATCGGTGCTTTCGGACACCACCTCGATCATGAACATCGCCATCCTGATAGGGGCGATGCTGGCCGCTGCCCTGGCCGGATCATTTTACAAGCCCCTGCCCCGGGGAAACAGGCCTTTGCTGGCTGCCATTCTGGCCGGTTTGCTGATGGGTTACGGGGCGCGATTATCATATGGCTGCAACATCGGTGCTTTTTTCAGCGGCGTCGCCTCGACCAGTCTGCACGGCTGGCTGTGGATTGCCTGCGCCCTGCCCGGAAACTGGCTTGGCATCGCCCTGCGAAAACCGTTCCGCATGGATGTGGCCCCGGCATGACTCATAAAACGGAGATACTAATGAAACGTCTGTTCATCCTCGGTGCTGTTCTCACCGCCCCACTGATCACGCCCACAGTCCAGGCTGCCCAGCTTGTTGAATTGTCGCAAGCTCCCTGTCAGTTCCTCGATATTGAGGTTGACCACGGCTTTAAATCCACCGCCAAGGCCGATTGCGATGCGATCAACGCCAAGACGACCACACAGCGTTTGCAATCTGCCAAGGTTATGGAACTGAAAGCCGGCGACTATGTGTTTCGGGTCGGCAACAAAAATGTTCCCTACGAACTTGGTTTCTGGCTTAGGGAAAAAGACTACGACTGGCGCAATCCCATACACAAGTTGACCAAAATCAGCGTTTCAGGCGGTGGCCTGACGACCGGTAAAAGCCGCGATTACGAAGTCACCCTGAAGCCCGGGGAATACCTGTATTCCTGCCCCCTTAATACGACCCCTGATTATCGGCTGGTGGTAACAAAGTAACCAGCCGGAAGCCAATCAGAATGTGTTTGATGGATGCGGGCCGGGAATGACGGGCGGCGGGACGGCAAATGCCGCAGCCCTTGTCATCCCAAGAACCGCCCTTGACCATAAAACGCCCGTTTCCGACGGCTTCGCTCGTCCATTCAAAAACCTGACCGCCGGCATCAAGCATCCCATATGGGCTGGCGCCATTGTCAAAGTTGCCAACGGGCACGGTATCAAAGGGCCCCTGATCGTGTGAGTTCAGACGCGCCGGATCAAAGTCATCTCCCCATGGGAAGCGCCGTCCGTCAGTTCCGCGGGCCGCCTTTTCCCATTCCGCCTCGCCGGGCAATCGCCACAATTGCCCGGTCTTGTTGCTGAGCCAGCGAGCATAGGTGCGCGCGTCGGCGTGGCTGACCAGCACCACCGGATGGTGCTCTCTGCCCGGTGGCGGGGTTTTCCCCTGCCAGGAAAATTTCCGGGTCCGTCCGAATGGATGGATCAAGCCGTATCCGGCCCATGTTGCTGCATCGACACCAGGCGGCGGATATCCGCTTTCCCTGACAAAAATCGCGTAAGCGGCGTTGCTGATCACATTTCGGGTGATGGCGAAGGCGGCGCTGTATGTGCTGTTTCTTGTCTCTTCGTTTTCATACCAACGCCCCTTGCGGGTGGCGCTATGACCATAGGCTTCCTCGTCCAGCGCGTATGCCGCTTGCCGTTCGGCGCGGTCCGAACCTTTGATGAACGAACCGGCGGCGATGGTGATGGTTTTGGGTGCGGCGAATTCCTGCCCCCTGGCCGGGCCGGAAATGGGCAACACAAAGACCATCATGACAAAGAATATTGCCAGCCTGCTTGCAAATAAATTCATGGACCAGATTAAACGCCAGAAACCCCTTTTTGGATGTCACAAACATGTGAAGAGCCGTGATTGGATTAACAGTGCCGGTTTTGGCATTTTTCCTGAAGTCAGTTTATGACTTTTGAAAAAAATAAATTAACAGGAGGTCGTGTCCGTGAAATCCCTTGAAGTGAAGCTGTTGTCTTCTACTGTTTTGCCAATCCTTTTTGGTGGCGGTTTTGTTTTAGGCGGCGCCCTTGTCGCACCGCAACCGGTACAGGCAGGCACGCCGGGCCTTGGCAATCTTAATCCTCCGGCGATTTCACGCGCCCAGGCCAATTTGTTGCATAAAACGGCATCGTGTAGTCCCTGTAATCCCTGCAATCCGTGTGCGGCAAAGAAAAATCCGTGCAACCCGTGTAATCCCTGCGCAGCCAAGAACCCGTGCAATCCCTGTAACCCGTGTGCTGCCAAGAAAAACCCTTGTAACCCGTGCAATCCCTGTAATCCGTGTGCGGCCAAAAATAATCCGTGCAACCCGTGTGGCGCAAATACGTGTGGCGCCAATCCATGTGGCGCAAATGTCGACCCCAAGCTCGTCGTCCGTCCAAAAGGAACCATGTTGCACACGGGTGATACGACGGCACTTGTTCGTGAAGGTAAAAAGCTTTTCATGGACAACAAGCTGTCGACCAATGACATGTCCTGTCAGACATGCCACGAGGGTCTTGAGGCCTTTGAAAAGTCTTTTGCCAAACCCTTCCCGCACCAGGTTGCGATGGCTCAGGACACCAGTGGCATCAGTTCCGTTTCTTTGGATGAAATGGTTCAGTTCTGCATGGTCGTCCCCATGGAAGCTAAACCACTAGCCTGGGACTCACGCGAATTGGCGGCCATTACCGCCTATACCGCAACCTTGCAGCAAGCCTATATCGCCAGGGGAGCAAATCCCTGCAATCCGTGCAACCCGTGTGCGGCCAAGAAAAACCCCTGCAATCCCTGTAATCCATGTGCGGCAAAAAATCCCTGTAATCCATGTAATCCGTGTGCGGCAAAGAAAAACCCCTGCAACCCGTGCGCGGCAAATTAATCCCTTGAAACTCCTCGATAGAACCTGAAATGGAAACGAAAATGTTTAAAACAAAACTCACCACCACTGCCCTCAGCCTAGCTCTTTTGACCGGCGTTGGCGCCGCCATCACCATGACCCCGGCACAGGCCGCATCAGACATTCAACTGGCCGCTGCCGGTTGTTCAAAATGTAATCCGTGTGCAGCCAAGAACCCCTGCTGCCCACAACATCCCTGCAATCCTTGCAATCCGTGCGCTGCCAAGAAAAACAATCCCTGCAACCCGTGTGCGGCCAAGAACCCCTGCAATCCCTGCAACCCGTGCGCTGCTAAGAAAAACCCGTGTGCGGCGAATTAATCCCTGCTCGGCTTCTTTAATTTCTCCCGCTCAAAGAACGCGGACCTGTTTCGACCGGTCCGCGTTTTTTTTCGTGCGACTTTGTAACCATTCCTTTTATTGTTAAAAGTAATCCATGAACAAATCATCACTACCCAACCTGAAAGACGCCTCCAGGGAAGACTTGGAAATCATGCGTGAAGCGGGCTTGCAGATTCTGGAATGTTACCGGGTCTTGCAAAAATCTTCCGACAACATTGTCGGCGAGATATTGCGTGGAAATGAGCCGTTCGTCGAACTTGATCATTATCCGACGGGCGATATCTATGATCCGGCCAGCCACAGCCAATACTACTACCACGCCCATCGGGAGGGCGAGCATGGCCACTTTCATACCTTCCTGCGTGAAGAGGGCATGGAGGCCGCCTGGCAACCTGTCGAACAGTCGCGCATGGATTATATGGATGAGCGTGGCGATACCATTTGCCACCTGATCGCCATCTCCATGGACCCGGCCGGTTATCCGCGCTCGCTGTTCACCGCCAATCGCTGGGTGACGGCGGAAAACTGGTACAGCGCCGAGGACACCATCGCCATGCTCGATCACTTCGAGATTGACCTGGTGCCTCCTTCGTGGCCCGTCAACATCTGGCTAAGCGCCATGCTGCGACTGTTCCGCCCACAAATTATCACCCTTGTCGGCGAACGCGACAAGGCCATCGAGCAATGGCGTGCCGATCATCCGGGCGAGGACGTCTTTGAAGATCGCGGGCTTGAAATCACCTCTGAATTGGCGATCTCCGTCGAAGATCAGATCAATGCTCTCAACAAGGCCTTGAATTAAAACGTATGACGGGCCTTCAGAGCAGCGCTCAAGGTGCCTTCGTCGAGATAATCCAGCTCCCCGCCAATAGGCACACCGTGGGCCAACCCTGAGACCTTGACGTTGCAATCGCTCAGACGTTCGGCAATGTAATGGGCCGTCGTCTGGCCATCGACGGTGGCGTTGGTGGCCAGAATAACTTCCTGAACGACCTCTTCACGGGCCCGCTTGAGCAGGCCCGCAATGTTCAGGTCTTCGGGTCCGATGCCGTCAAGGGCCGACAGGGTGCCGCCCAGGATATGAAAGCGCCCGCCAAAGGCCGGGGTCCGCTCCAGCGCCCACAGATCGGCGACATCCTCGACAACGCAAATCAGGGCGTCGTTGCGTTTGGGGTTCCTGCACACGCCGCAAGGATCGCGGGTGTCGATATTGCCGCAGGTTGAACAGGTCGTCAGGTTCTCCCCTGCGTCTTCGAGGGCCTTTGTCAGAGGCACCAGAAGCGATTCACGACGCTTCATCAAATGCAAGACAGCGCGCCTGGCCGAACGCGGTCCCAGGCCCGGCAGTTTGGCCAGCAACTGGATCAGGCTGTCTATTTGGTTTTCAGCCATTAAAAAGGCAGCGTCATTCCAGGTGGCAATTGCAGGCCACCGGTCAGTTCCGACATCTTTTCCTGCATCACCGTCTCAACCTTGTTCTTGGCGTCATTGAAGGCCGCCGCGATCAGATCTTCCAGAACCGCGGCCTCGTCGGCGACAATCAGCGACGGATCGATTTTGACGGCCCGGGTTTCGTGCTTGCCCGACAATGTTACCTCGACCATGCCGCCGCCAGCGGTGCCGGTCACCTCGACCGTGGTTAATTCATCTTGCAGGGATTTCATTTTATCCTGCATCTGTTGCGCCGATTTCATCATTGCGCCTAGATTTTTCATGGACTCTCTCTCTGTGGTCTTCGATGCTGGGAATCTGTAGCGCACACTTTATCTCAGCTGAGGGACCTATGCAGCATCAAAACCTGTTTGTTTTCGATATTGAGACCATTGTCGACACCGAAGCGGTCCCCAACCTGACCGGTTTTGAAAGTCCTGACATTCAGGCCCGGCGCGAGGAGATTGAGCGCTATCACCTTGACATCACCGGCGGCAAAAACCCGTTCCCCCGCCAACCCTTCCATAAAGTCGTGGCGATCAGTTTTCTTGAGGCGGAAATTGAGCGCGACAGCGCAGGGGAATCCTATCACTTGCGCGAGCTCAGGTCAGGCGGCGAGGCCGGGTTTGACGAGAAACAGCTTCTGCAGGGGTTCTTTAGCTACTTTGAGCGTCTGAAGCCGCGATTGGTCTCGTACAATGGCCGGGGCTTCGATTTGCCGGTCCTGAAATACCGGGCCATGGTTCACGGTATTCAGGCCCCCTGGCTTTATGACGCCGGCGACAAATGGAACTCTTACCAGTCACGCTATTCAGCCGACTGGCATTGTGACCTGCTTGAGGTCCTGTCGGATTTTGGCGCTTCATCGCGGGGCAAGCTCAACGAGATCTGCGCGGTGCTGGGCTTCCCTGGCAAGTTCGGCGTCGATGGCTCGAAAGTCGCGACCATGTTTGACGCGGGCAAGGTTCAGGAAATTCGTGATTACTGCGAGACCGATGTGCTGAATACCTATCTGGTCTACTTACGCCTGATGCAGCACAAGGGCACGTTATCGACAGATAACTACAACCACGCCCTGGCCGATATTATCGCGCTTATTGAAGCCGAAGGCGAAGCACGGCCCCATCTTGCCGAATTTCTAGAGGCCTGGGGCGTCGCCTCAAACAATTCGTTCATGCTTTAAAGATATGGCGCTTTTATGCCTTCGCTGGCGAAGGCGCGCTGGACAGCGGCGCGCGCTGTCATCAATTCCAGGGTTTTCCCCAGATGTTGCATGTCCCGGGGCGGGGTTTTCAAGGTTCTTCCAAAGCGCGCCACCATCAGCAGATAATAATCGGCAGCGCTAAACGTTTCACCCAGAAGGTAAGGACCACTGGCCGCCAGATGTTCATCAATGATGGTATAAAATTCGATCAGGCGGTTTTCTGCTGCTTGCTTGACGGCGGCGGCTCCTTCTGGGTCAGTGGTATACCGATCGCAATAATAATACATCAGGATATCAGGCTGGATGGTGTTGGTCAGGAACATCAACCACTTGTAAAAATGGGCCCGCTCAGGTGTGCCCAGAGCCGGGGCCAACCCGCAGTCAGGGTGTCCGTCAACCAAATGCAAACAGATGGCGGCGGCTTCAAACAACACCAGGTCGCCGTCAACCATAACCGGAATCCGGCCCGACGGATTGAGCTTCAGGTAAGCCGGTGACTTGTGGGCGTTCACGGAACGATCAACTTCGGTCAACTTGAAATCAAGGCCCAGCTCTTCGAGGATGAAATGCGGCGCAAGGTTGGCGTTGCCGGGGGCAAAATGAAGTTCGATCATAAAAGCCTGCTTTTTAAGTTGGGAAAAGGTCAGTTTTTCTGGACATCGTCAATGGTAGCACCCGGGAAGGTTTCGAGTACCGCCTTGACCAATGGGTGTTCACTTGCCTGGGCCCGCTGTGAAGCCTTGGCCGCGTCCCATTGCTGTTGCAGGGTTGGTGCGCCTGCTTCATTGGAGACGGTGACGACCCAGCGCCGCGAGGTATTTTCGCTGAGGAACTTGGCCATTTCGTACGGCAGTTCACGTTTTCCATGCTCGCCCAACCCAACCTCGACCCGCCCCGGCTCAAAATGAACCAGATGAACGTTATTGATGATGTTGGCGCGCAAAATGGCTTCGCGTTTTTCGTCGGCAAGTTCAGCCACCTGCTGCAGGTTTTCAGGATCGTTTGTGCCTGCTTCAGGGAACGGTTCGGGTCCAAATTCCGGTTGCTGCTTCAGGGCCTGAACCTGATCACGGGCCGGTGCCGACGGGGGCGGTTGTTCTGGCGGCGGCGATGGCATGATTGCGGCAGGTGCTGCGGGGGGCGACGCGGCAGGGGGCGACGCGGTTGCTTGCGACGCTGTGTCGTCCTTGTTGTCAGCCATTTTTTTCAGTGCATCGGCCGGGGTCGGCAAATCGGTTACGTAGGCCAGACGCACCAGCACCATTTCGGCAGCCTGTACCGGCGAGGGAGCATTTCTGACCTCGGCCAGGCCTTTAAGCAGCATCTGCCAGGCCCGGGCAATGGCCGCCATGGATAATCTTTCCACCATGTCTTTGCCACTGACACGCTCAATTTCCGGAACACCCGGATCATCAGCGACCGAGGGTACAATCTTGATACGGGTCAGCCAGTGGGTTATGTCGAGCAGGTCTTCAATAACACTTGCCGGGTCGGCACCTTCCACATAAAGCTTTTCAAACAATGCCAGGGCAGGTGCAATGTCGCCTTTTAACACCGCTTCCAACAGCATGAATGTTTGCGAGCGGTCGGCAAGGCCCAGCATGTCCCTGATTTGTTGTTCACTAACTTCACCCGAACCATGGGCGATGGCCTGATCGAGCAGGCTTAAACCATCACGGACCGAGCCATCGGCGGCCCTGGCGATCAGGCTTAGAGCGCCTTCGTTGACCTGCGCCCCTTCTTTTCCTGCAATGCCGGCAAAGTGGCTGGTCAGGGTTTCGGTATCGACCCGCCTTAAATCGAAGCGCTGACAGCGGCTCAGGACGGTGACCGGAATTTTGCGGATTTCCGTCGTCGCGAAGATGAATTTGACATGTTCCGGCGGCTCTTCCAGGGTCTTGAGCAGGGCGTTGAAGGCGTTCTTGGAAAGCATGTGGACTTCATCGATGATGTAGACCTTGTAGCGGGCAGAGGTCGGCCGGTAGCGCACCCCTTCAATCAGTTCGCGAATGTCATCGACGCCGGTACGACTGGCGGCGTCCATTTCCAGAACATCCACATGACGATCTTCGGCAATCGCCGTGCAATGCTCGCAGACCCCGCACGGGGTCGCCGTCGGCCCGCCGGCACCATCCTCGCCAATACAGTTCAACACCCGGGCGATGATGCGGGCCGTCGTGGTTTTACCGACCCCGCGAACCCCGGTCAGAATAAAGGCGTGCGCCAGTCGACCCTGTTCGATGGCGTTGGTCAGGGTGCGGACCATGGCTTCCTGGCCGATGAGGCCCTCAAACGAGGTCGGACGGTACTTGCGGGCAAGGACCGTATATTCGTCAGCTTGTTCGGATAAGGTCTGATCGGTCATGTGCGATACGAAATTTTATTAAGGTGGGAGACCGGACGGGCGACCCGAACCGAATCTCGTTACGGCTGCTTCCTTCCGGATCTGACCGGGTTGGCGAGCAGTTCGTCCGCCGCCGATCTCCCGGTCGTATTATAACAGTTCAGCGGGCGGGTCGGTCAATTGATTCCGGGCCGCTTTAGCCTGGTTTAGAAAAAAAATCAGCCCGCGCCGTCAAACTTGTCCTCGCCAGCAGCGCCGCCGGAACCCGGATCCGTAATAACCACGTCTGGCGGATCGGAATAGATATCGGCAGGGGGGCCATCAACAGGTTCATAACCATCAGGCAAGGCAAGGGGCGCCTTTGGTTGCGCCGGGGTGGCATCGGTCGGCGCTGGTGGCTGTAATTCCTCGACAAACAGTTCTTCTTCATCGTCAAGGGAAACGCCATCGGTTTTCTCCGGGGTCGTATCGACGACAGGCGCATCTTCCATCTTCACCGGTTCATCTTCCATCTGCATGGGTTCGTCGTCTGAATCCATGTCCGTGCCAAAATCAAGCGGGGCCCCCGGTTCGGAAGGATCTTCAACGGGGGCGCTGACCACTGGCACATCCGGTTCTGCATCGAGCGCCGGGTCCTCGAACATGCTGTCAACAGGGTCTGGCTGTTGGGAGGCATCCGGCTCAGGTTGCAAAGCGGGGTCTTCAAACAGGCTCTCGACCGGACCCTCGTCCGGCGCTGTTTCAACCGGGACTGTCGGCGAGGCGTCAATGGGCTGCTCAGGAGCAGGATCATCGAAAAGTCCACTTGGCGGCTCGGCGGGTTCTTCTTCCTGATCATCAAACAGGCCACCCGGTGATGGTGCGGGTTCTTCTTCCTGATCATCGAACAAGCCCGTCGGTTTGCTTTCCTCCCGGGTATCTTCGATCGGTTTACGCTCAAACAATTTCAGGTGATCTAGTGGGCTTATGGGCAATTCCTTGGGTGGTTCAATGGTGATGAAGCCACCGGAGCTACCAACCATCGCCAATGAGAACATCAATGAATTGTCATCAAATTCGTAAGAGCCGTCACGCACGGCAATGAGCCGAATTTCCGTTACCTTGCCAGCCGGGATCGAAACCCCCTTCAGACAGGAAACCTTTTCAAATTTACCGCCGTCAACCCTGACCCCGGCAACGGCAACGGCCTGAAAAAATTCCATGGCCCGGAATGTATGACCAATGTCATCGGCATTTTCAATGGCCAGAACATAGGATTTTTCCTGCAGCAGCCCCATGTAAACCGGCAGAAAATCGCCCTGGCGGATCCGCAAGTTGAGCTTCTTGGCCTGTTGCCAGTCGACGCCTTGCAAATACGTGCCATAAGCCGTTGTGCAGCGGCCACCGGAAAAGACGGAATTATCCGGGCCGTAGGCGCACGAAGACAGCGCGATCAACGCTAAAAACAGCGCGATGGGCCGAAAAGCCAGCATCCGAAAGACACTCTCCGTTTGCACGCCCCCAACTGCCCTTAAGGATGCGTCTGTTAACAAGGTGTTAAGAATTATCAATTGAGACGGGACAGACCAACATAAAAATCAATTTAACCAAGATGTTAGATGTTTTTTTTGAATCAAGGTTTAAAGCTCGTTCCCGACATGTGATGATAGCAAAATTAAAAATCCTTATCAGATCAGGCGGTTACCATGCCCAAGCCCATTTACTACACCAAAAACCGCCTCCTCAGGAAGCCGGAATTATTTTCCGATCCGCAGTGGGTTGATGGGCGTTTACACGACCGAAATACCAAAATTATCCCGATTTGGCGCAATCGAAACCTGATTCTCGGTCACGATTCGCCTGCCGCCATTACTTTGAGCGGTGACCACGCGCGGGGTTTGCTCGAAATTGCTAGTCAAATAGCCCTGCTGGGTGTCGATGCTGACGAAGACAACCGGCAGGGCGATAGCGCCATTTTTGCCGTCGACGTCTCGCAGCATGAACTGCCCGATCTGAGCCCGATGATGGGAACGGCGGAATTTGTCGATTTGCGACAGGTCGGTGTCCTGATGGACGCCCACGAAGGATCACTTCTGTCCCACGCCCGCGGCCTGATGTACTGGCATCGCCATAACTGTTTTTGTAGCGAATGTGGCTCCCCGACCAGCGCCGAGGAAGCCGGACGGGTCCGTCGTTGCAACAATGAGCTTTGCGAACGAATTCATTTTCCCCGCACCGACCCTGCGGTCATCATGCTTGTCACCCGGCCGGGGCCCGATGGCGGGGCCTGTCTTTTGGGGCGACATGAGAATTTTTCCACGGGTATGTATTCAACCCTGGCGGGCTTCGTCGATCAGGGCGAAACCCTGGAACAGGCGGTTGCCCGCGAGGTCTTTGAAGAAGCCGGCATTCTTGTCGATAACGTTACCTACCGGGCCTCGCAACCCTGGCCGTTTCCGGCTTCGCTGATGTTGGGGTTTCGGGCGCGCGCCCTGACCTTCAATATCGACACCAACAGCGACGAGCTGGAAGAAGCACGCTGGTTTACCCGCGACCAAATCGCCCGTTTTCCAGACAAGGGACTGCGTCTGTCCCGCAAGGATTCGATCTCCTACAACCTGATTAAGGACTGGCTCGATGAAAAAGTTTAGGTGCCGTCTTCCTTACGGAAGGGATGGGCCGGGAAGACACCGAGTATTTTCACCCATGAGGTGAAGAAACCAAGCTCCTCCATAGCCAACTCAACGCTTTTATCGCTACAGTGGCCCTCAATTTCCGCGTAAAACTGGGCCGCGTAGAAATTGCCGTCAACCATGTAGCTTTCCAGCTTTGTCATGTTGACTCCGTTGGTGGCAAACCCGCCCATGGCCTTGAAAAGGGCCGCCGGTACGTTTCGCACCTTGAAAACAAAACTGGTCACCCAGTCGCTGCCGTCGGCTACTGGAAAATCCGCCTCGCGCGTCATAATCAGGAACCTGGTGGTGTTGTGTTCGGCGTCTTCAATGTTGGCGCGCAGGGATTCCAGGCCGTAAATCTCGCCCGCCAGCTCCGATGCAATGGCGGCGTGGGTACGATCCCCCTGCTTGGCGATCATTTCGGCCCCGGCGGCGGTATCCGCGTATACAACCGGCTCAAGCCCCAGCTCGCGGATAATGTTGCGGCATTGCGGCAGCGCATGAACATGGGAATGGACATGGGTCAGGTCTTCAATTTTTGTACCCGGCAACGCCAGTAAATGATGATCGACGCGCTGGAAGTGCTCGCCAATAATATGCAAGTTGGAATCCGGCAACAGATGATGAATATCGGCAACCCGGCCGGCAACCGAATTGTCGATAGGGATCATCGCCAGCCTGGCCTGACCCCCCAGAACGGCCGCGAAGGTGTCTTCAAAAGTATGACACGGCAGGGTTTTCATCTCCGGATGGACGGCCCGGCAGGCAAGGTCCGAATAAGCCCCGGGGGCACCCTGGAAAGCGATCATTTGGTTCGCGTCCGACATCTTCTATAAACCCTTATTATTGTGACGCCAGCATCTCGCGGGCGCGCTGCAAGTCCGCCGGAGTATCGACACCAAGAGGCACCGTGTCAACGAGCGCCGCGTCAATGCGCATACCTGCTTCCAGGGCGCGCAATTGTTCCAGTCTTTCGCGCTTTTCAAGGGGGGCCGGGGGAAGCCCGACAAATCTTTCCAGTGCCCTGCGGCGGAAGGCATAAAGGCCAATGTGGTGATACAGGGGCCCGTCGCCGGAAGGCACCGGCTGGCGACTGAAATACAGGGCCCGTCCCGTATCCGCGCCTGCGTTCATGGACAACACCGCCTTGACCACATTGGGGTTGGCTTTTTCATCCTCATCGGTGATCTCGCAAGCCAGGGTGGCGATGTCGGTTAGCGGTTCCTTAAGCGGTTTTAAAACCTGACGGACCACCGCCGCTTCAATGGTCGGCAAATCACCCTGAATATTAACGATGGCATCGTGATGCCCATCAGGATCGATCACAGCAAGGGCTTCAAACGCCCTGTCAGAACCCGATGGATGATCTGGATTGGTCATCACTGCCTGCGCGCCCGCAGCTTTTACGGCATCGAAAATTTCCTGATCGCCACAAGCGACAACGACCGGCCCGACATCGGCTTCCATGGCCCGTCGCCAAACCTGGACAATCATGGGCGCACCGCCTATATCCAGCAGCGGCTTTCCCGGCAATCGGGTTGACGCCATCCTTGCCGGCACCACAACAATGGGGTTTTCCGGGGCGCTGCGAGGTTGATTATTTTCAGTCATTGGCAAATCTTGATCATGGTTTCTGGATTTCGCTGAACGGGTCATGCAGTATAACGACGGTGCGTCTGCCTGAAACGGAAAAAAAGGATTGTTGGGTTATGGATTCCGGCTTCATTAAGAACATTATGATTTCCCTCGCCATCGCCTTGGGCGTGGTCATTGTCGTCAACGTCATCGGCGAGTTGTCCGTCCGCCCCCGGACCGAACTGGCTGCCCCCGAACGCAAACAAGCCGAAAAGGCCACCGAAGAAACGAAAACCGAAGCGCCTGCTGCACCGGTAAAGGCCGCCGCGCCAGACATGGCGAGCCTGCTTGCTGCCTATTCCCCGGAAGCCGGTAAAAAAGCTTTTCGCAAGTGCAAATCCTGCCACACATCGGATAAAGGTGGCGCCAATCGTGTCGGCCCCAATCTTTGGGATGTGGTCGGACGCGAAAAAGGAGGGGTCCCGGGTTTCAAGTATTCCGACGCCCTGATGCTGAAAGGCGGCACCTGGACCTACAAGGATCTGGATCGCTTCCTGGCCAATCCCCGGACCTTTATCATTGGCACCAAAATGTCACTTAAGGGTTTTTCCGATCCGGCACTCAGGGTCAGTCTGATCGGTTTCCTGCGCGCTTTAAGCGACAGTCCCAAGCCCTTGGCGGAATAATATCTGATGTATTCCAAAGAACGCGAACTGGCGGAAAAGCTGGCCGATTGCGCCCGCAGCAGTGTCCTTTCATACTTTAGAAAACCCCTGGACATCGACACGAAGGGTGATGAAAGCCCCGTGACCATCGCCGACCGGGAAACCGAAAGGCTGATGCGCGAACTGATTGGCGAGACCTTTCCGGGTCACGGTATTCTAGGCGAGGAATTCGGGGCGGAGAATACAGATGCCCCCTATGTCTGGGCCCTTGACCCCATTGACGGCACCAAATCCTTCATAACCGGGAACCCCCTGTTTGGCACCCTTATTTCGCTGCTGAAGGATGGCCGCCCTATCATCGGTATCATCGACATGCCGGCCCTGGACGAACGATGGATTGGTTGCGAAAACCGGCAAACCACCCTCAACGGCAAAGACGTCCATGTGCGCCCGTGCGCCGACCTGGGCGATGCCTGGTTGTACGCAACATCGCCCCACATGTTTGGTGAAAACGACTTCCAGGCATTTGAAAAAGTTCGGAAATTATCCGGGTGCGCCCTTTACGGCATTGATTGCTATTCATACGGATTGCTCGCCAACGGTTCCTGCGACCTGATCATCGAAGCGACCATGGGAACCCATGACTATTGCGCCCTGGTTCCGGTGATCACCGGGGCCGGCGGAACAATGACCGATTGGCAGGGGAAGCCGCTGGACCTGAATTCAGACGGTCGGGTTATCGCCGCAGGCGACCAGGCAATAGCCGAAAAAGTCCGCGCCCTGTTAAATCCGTACGACTGATTGATGAAAGAAAAACCCCGGATCGTCAAAGCGATCCGGGGTTATAGGGGCGCATAAGCGGCAGGGAGCGGATCCCTATCGCCAAATTGCAGCCCCTTGGGGCCTCGTGGCATTCCTTGAAAATTCTCAAGAAACGCTGGCATTCTCCATTCGGCGCTCTGTCCCGAAAAAGGCGCTTTCTGAATCATCGCGACGTTCGGGTCCGTTCATGCGTCCGCGCTCGCGACGGTTCTCCCCGCTAAAGGATTCCTTGTACAGGCGGCGGCGGTCGGGGCCGAAAAATTTCTGATTGGAAATAAACATACGGCGCTTCTCGATCACCGAACAAACCCTGGAATAAACCCGGGAAGCGGAAATCGGCTTCGCCAAAAATTCAGTCATTCCGGAATCCCGGGCCGTATAGATATGGCGGGATTCAGTGTTGGCGGTAATCACAATCACCGGCACATAAGGATTAGCGCTACCATCCTGATGACGCAGTTCTTTGAGTAACTCAATACCGTTCAGGCCCGGGGCCCAATCGGTCATCACCAAATCGGCAGGGCGCTCGGTGAACATTTCGAGGGCTTCTTTAACATTGTCGCAATCACGCACATCGCGGATACCAAGTTGACGCAAAACGTCGCGCAGCAAACGGCGCATATAACCGTGCTTTTCCACGAGCATGACATTGAGATGGCTAAGGTCGTAATTTTTCACGAGGCTCATATCCTTTGTTGAGATTGTTATATTCCCGTTAAATGACAACAACCTGACATTCCGTGCCGCAAAGTCCCCTTGCCGTGCCGCAAAGTCCCCCTTGCCGTGCCGCAAAGTCTCCCTTGATCAAAACCGGGGTGGAGGCCACAATCTGACCCCATTTCATGCTTATGTTTTTTTGCCAACAATCAGGAGCCCCAAACGTGAACCGTCTCTTCATCGTTTTGCTAACCGCCACCTTCGTGCTGACAGGGGCCGCTACCGCCATGGCCGAACCCCGCCACGGCCTGGCCATGCACGGCGAACCTAAATACGGCCCTGATTTCAAGCATTTTGATTATGTCAATCCGGACGCCCCCAAGGGGGGTAAGGTTAAACTGGGATCGACGGGAAGTTTCGACAACCTGAACGGCTTTATTGTCAAAGGCGAGGCCGCCGATGGCCTGGGCGCTATGTACGACACCCTGATGACCGGCAGCGCCGATGAAGCGTTCACCGAATACGGCCTGCTGGCAGAGAGCATCGAGGTCCCTGAAGATCGCACCTGGGTTCAGTTTGTCTTGCGCAAAGAGGCCCGGTGGCACGATGGCAAGCCGGTCACCGCCGATGATGTCATCTGGACCTTTAACACCCTGCTTGAAAAAGGCACCCCCCGTTATCGTTATTATTACGCCGATGTTGTCGGGGCTAAAAAAATTGACGAGCGTACTGTTCGTTTCGATTTTAAAAATGGGGAAAACCGTGAACTCCCCATGATCATGGGGCAACTGGTGGTCCTGCCCAAGCATTACTGGCAGGATAAGGACTTCACCAAAACCACCCTGGAACCGCCCCTTGGCAGTGGCCCGTACCGGGTCGAAAGTCTGGAAGCCGGGCGCGACATCAGCTACCGGCGGGTCGAAAATTATTGGGGTCGCGACCTACCCGTCAATGTCGGGCGCGACAACTTCGACGTCATAACATACGACTATTACCGTGACGCCACGGTTCAGGTTGAAGCCTTCAAGGCCGGGGCTTTTGATTTTCGGGCCGAAAATATTTCCAAGGTCTGGGCAACCTCTTACGACATCCCGGCTGTCAAAAAAGGCCTGATCAAGAAGATTGAGGTCAAACACAACCGCACCGCCGGTATTCAGGGCTTCGTCTACAACACCAGAAGGGAAATTTTCAAAGATCCGAAATTGCGCCAGGCCCTGGCTTACGGCTTTGATTTTGCATGGTCAAACCGCAACCTGTTCTATGGCCAGTACACCCGCACCCGCAGCTATTTCGACAATTCCGAATTGGCGGCGACGGGACTTCCGGGGAAAGAGGAGCTGGAAATTCTCGAACCTTACCGGGGCCGCATAGCCGATGACGTCTTCACCACAGAATACCAGCCACCCAAAACCAAAGGTGACGGACGCATCCGCTCAAACCTTCGGATCGGGGACAGGTTGCTGAAAGAGGCCGGTTGGGTCATTAAGGACAACCTGCGGGTTAACGAAAAAACCGGCCGGGTTCTTGAATTTGAAATCCTGCTGGTCAGCCCCGCCTTCGAGCGCATCGTCCTGCCCTTTGCCAAAAATCTCGAACGCCTGGGCGTCAAGACAAGCGTTCGCACCGTCGATTCGGCGCAATACCTACGGCGTCTTGAAACCTTCGATTACGACATGCTGACCTTTATCTGGGGCCAATCCCTGTCACCGGGCAACGAACAACTGGGCTATTGGGGTTCAGGGGCGGCCAGCCAAAACGGCAGCCGTAACTTTATCGGCATCAGTGATCCGGTTGTCGATGACCTGATCGCGGGCCTGATTTCCGCCCCGGACCGGGAAAGCCTGATCACCCGCACCCGCGCCCTGGACCGGGTCCTGCAGTGGGGCCATTACCTGATCCCCCATTGGCATCTGGATTATGATCGTCTGATTTTCTGGAATAAATTTGAAAGACCGAAGGTAACGCCCATCTCCGGCGCCCAGTTTAATACATGGTGGATAAACCCGAACGCCGAAAAAGCAACGGTCGATGGTTTGAAATCTCTGAAAAGCGAATAACGAAAGATCATGCTCGCCTATATTCTCCGCCGCTTAGCTTTGATCGTGCCGACACTGTTCGGCATCATGGTCGTCAATTTTATTATCGTTCAGGCCGCCCCTGGTGGCCCGGTCGAGCAGGTGATCGCCAAATTACAGGGCTTGCAGGTCGAAGCCACGGCCCGGGTCAGCGGCAGCGCCGGCGGTGAAATTGCCGCCGGCACCAAATCGCGCCAACAAACGAGTAGCGGGACGACCAGCAAGTATCGCGGCGCCCAAGGCCTTGATCCGGAATTCATCAAGGACATCGAGCGCCAGTTCGGTTTCGACAAACCTGCCCCTGAGCGCTTCTTCCTGATGATGAAGAATTATCTGGTCTTCGATTTCGGCGACAGTTTTTTTCGCGACCGCAGTGTTTTTGATCTTGTCGTTGATAAAATGCCGGTCTCGATATCGCTTGGTTTATGGACGACCTTGTTGATCTATCTGATATCAATCCCGCTTGGCATAACGAAAGCCGTGCGCGACGGCTCACGCTTCGACATGTGGTCCAGCGGCGTTGTCATTGTCGGAAACGCGATCCCCGGTTTCCTGTTCGCTATCCTGCTGATCGTCGTCTTCGCCGGTGGACGCTATTTGGACTGGTTTCCCCTGCGTGGCCTGTTTTCAGATAACTTCGACGAATTATCGGGTTTGCAGAAAGTAACCGATTACTTCTGGCATATGGCGTTGCCGATCCTGTCCATGGTGATCGGCGGCTTTGCCGGTCTTACCATGCTGACGAAGAATTCGTTTCTCGATGAAATTAACAAGCAGTACGTCATTACCGCCCGTTCCAAGGGGTTGACCGAACACCGGGTCCTGTACGGCCACATATTCCGCAACGCCATGTTGATCGTCGTCGCCGGTTTTCCCAGCGCCTTCATCAGCATCCTTTTTACCGGTGCCCTGCTGACCGAGATTATTTTCTCGCTCGATGGCCTTGGCCTGCTTGGATTTGAGGCCGCCATCAACCGTGATTACCCGGTCATGTTCGGGTCCCTTTATTTCTTTACCCTGCTGGGGCTGGTGATGAATTTGATTGGTGATGTGATGTATCACGTCATCGATCCGCGTATCGATTTTGAGAGTCGGGGAGCCTGATGAACCTGACCCCTTTAACACAGCGCAGGCTTGCCAACTTTCGCGCCAACAGACGTGGTTACTGGTCACTGTGGATATTTTTAGGACTATTCGTTGCCAGCCTGTTCGCCGAACTGATTGCCAACGATCAGCCGATTTTGATTAAATACGACGGACATCTTTATGTCCCGGTTTTGACCGATTACCCCGAAACCACCTTCGGCGGCTTCCTTGAAACAACGGCAGAGTACGCGGACCCTGAAGTCCGTGAAATGATCGAGGAAAAAGGCTGGATCATCTGGCCGCTGATCCATTTCAGTTATGACACTGTCAATTACGAACTAACCGTTCCGGCCCCGGCCCCGCCATCGGAACTGAACTGGCTGGGCACAGACGATCAGGGCCGCGACGTCGCCGCCCGGCTGATATACGGCTTTCGCATATCGGTGCTGTTCGGCCTGACCCTGACCCTGTTCAGCTCGATCATCGGTATTGCATCGGGTGCGGTGCAGGGTTACTTCGGCGGCTTGACGGATTTGCTGTTCCAGCGGTTTATCGAAATCTGGTCGGGACTGCCGACGCTCTACCTGCTGATCATTCTGGCAAGTGTCGTCGCCCCCAATTTCTGGTGGCTGCTGGGCTTGATGCTGATGTTTTCGTGGATGTCACTGGTCGGTGTGGTGCGGGCCGAGTTTCTCAGGGCCCGAAATTTCGATTATGTGCGCGCCGCCCGCGCCCTCGGCGTCGGCAATATGGAAATCATGTACAAGCACATCCTGCCCAACGCCATGGTCGCGACGGTGACGTTCCTGCCCTTCATCCTCAATGGTTCGATCACCACTTTGACGGCCCTCGACTTTCTCGGCTTCGGCCTTCCGGCAGGCTCGGCAAGCCTGGGAGAATTGCTCAATCAGGGAAAATCCAATCTGCAAGCACCGTGGCTTGGGATGTCGGCATTCTTTGTACTGGCCATCATGTTGAGCTTGCTTATCTTCGTCGGCGAGGCGGTTCGTGACGCTTTTGATCCCAGGAAGACATTCAAATGAGCCTTCTGGAAATCAAGGATTTAAGTGTTTCCTTTGGCCACGGTACGGGCGAGATCAAGGCCGTGCGCAACATTTCGCTCAACCTTGATAAGGGTGAGACTGTGGCCCTGGTTGGCGAGTCCGGTTCGGGGAAATCGGTGAGCGCGCTTTCGGTCATGAAACTTCTTCCCTATCCCCAGGCCCATCATCCAACAGGTTCGATCCAGTTTGCCGGTGAAGAACTGATGATGGCTGATGAAGCCCACATGCGCGAACTTCGGGGTAACCGCATCGCGATGATTTTTCAGGAACCGCTAACCTCCCTGAATCCCCTGCATTCCATTGAGAAACAAATAAACGAGGTGCTGTTTGTCCACAAACTGATGGATCAAAAACAGGCCCGTGCCCGCGTCCTTGAACTTCTTGAACTTGTCGGCCTGGATGAAGCCATGGACCGACTGAACGATTTGCCCCACCAGTTTTCCGGTGGCCAGCAACAGCGGGTGATGATCGCCATGGCGCTGGCTAACGAGCCGGACCTGCTGATTGCCGATGAGCCGACCACTGCCGTCGATGTCACCATCCAGGCCCAGCTATTGAAACTACTGAACGAACTCCGTGACAAGCTGGGCATGGCGCTGCTGTTAATCACCCACGACCTGGGCGTTGTGCGGGCCATGGCCGACCGGGTCTCGGTGATGAACGAAGGCCGCATTGTCGAGCAAGGCGACGCCAGCGATGTCTTGAACAACCCGCAAAACCCCTACACCAAACGTCTGCTTGCCGCAGAGCCAAAGGGCGCGCCGGAAGCCGCCGACCCCGAGGCTCCCTCCCTTATGAGCGGGGAGGACGTCAAGGTCTGGTTCCCGATCAAAAAGGGGGTGCTCAGGCGTACCGTTGATCATGTCAAAGCCGTCGACGGCGTTTCTTTAAGCGTCAAACGCGGCCACACCCTGGGCGTTGTTGGCGAGTCCGGCTCCGGCAAAAGCACCCTGGCCCGTGCCCTGCTCAGGCTGGAAGGGAGCGAAGGCGGTATTGTCTTTGATGGCGAAGCACTACAGACAAGTGGCGAGGCGGAACTCAGGCCGCTTCGGCGGCGTATGCAGATCGTCTTTCAGGACCCATACGGTTCCTTAAGCCCCAGATTGTCTATTGGCCAGATTGTTGGTGAAGGATTGAAAATTCACGATCTGGGCGGCAATGACGAAGAACGCCACACCCTGATCGCCGAGACCCTAAAGGAAGTCGGCCTGGAACCGGAGATGATGGATCGTTATCCGCACGAGTTTTCCGGTGGCCAGCGCCAGCGTATCGCCATCGCCCGGGTGCTTGTCCTGAAGCCTGATTTCATCGTCATGGACGAACCGACAAGCGCCCTTGATATGTCGGTGCAAGCGCAAATCGTCGAGTTGCTGCGCGACTTGCAACAACGCCATGGCCTGACCTATCTGTTTATTTCCCATGACCTGAAGGTGGTCCGCGCCGTCTCGCACGATATTGTCGTCATGCGCCGTGGCAAGATCGTCGAACAAGGCCCGGCCGCCGACATTTTCGCCAACCCGCAGCAGGCCTACACCCGCGCCCTGATGGCCGCCGCCCTCGACATGAAAGCCGACGACAGCGGTGTTGTCGGTACTTAAGGAATAATAATAACCATGCCCCCATCGATCATTTACATCAGCCCTGCTGAACCCGCTGAAAACTGGCGCAACGCCCTGACCCCGGTCTTGACGGAGGTCGATTTCGCCCATGATTTTCATGTTTGGCCTGATCTCCCCCCAGATCCCGGAAATGTCGATATCGCCATCGTCTGGCGTCCGCCACCGGGAGCCTTGAAGGTATTCCCAAACCTTAAGGCGGTGATCAACCTTGGTGCCGGCGTCGATGCCATTCTGGCCGATAAAACGTATCCAGAAGGTGTGCCGCTGGCCCGCATGATTGACCCGGCCCTGACCCGTCATATGAGCGAATTTGTCGTCCACAGGGTCCTGCACTTTCATCGTAAATTACACATCTACGACCAAATGCAGCGCGATCATGACTGGCGGGAGTTAGAGCAAGACCACACTTTGACCAAACGGGTCGGTATTCTGGGCCTGGGGGCGCTTGGCACCGATGCGGCAGCCCACCTTCTGCCCTTTGAATTTCAGATCGCCGGTTGGAGTCGCTCACAAAAGACAATGGACGGGGTTGAATCGTTTTATGGCGAGCACGGACTTGGCCCGTTTCTGGCCCGAACCGATATTCTTGTCTGTTTGCTGCCACTGACGGCGGAAACCACAGGCATCATCAATGCCGGGACACTGGCCCAATTGCCCGCTGGCGCCTACGTCATCAACGCGGCCCGTGGAGGGCATGTGGTTGAGGCGGATTTACGGGCCGCCCTGGATAGCGGCCATATCGCAGGTGCTGCGCTGGATGTTTTTCATCAGGAGCCCCTGGAAGACAACAGCCCGTTTTGGGATCACCCGAAAGTCCTGGTTACCCCGCACATCGCCAGTCTGTCATCACCCCAGTCAGCGGCCGCCGACATTGGCGAGAATATCCGCCGCATCCGCCGCGGTGAGACGCCAAAGGACCTGGTCGATATGAGCGCCGGGTATTAACTTCGTTTTTGAATTAAAAGACTGATAAGAGAAATTCGGCAATTCTGACGACGAGATCGATTGCTCCTGCTGTCAAGGTAGCGTCTTGAGCATATTCTTTGATCTTGCCAACATATTTCTTTGCCGTACTACTTTGACGATGTTGCTGTTTTGTCGTGTTCTCATGCCTGAGAAATTTTAGCGCTTCCTTTAGTTCTGTTTTCTTTTCACTCGACAACGCTGACGCTTTGTCAATAACACCTTCAACTTCACGGAGGTTTTCATCAATTTTCCGGCTTTCAACATCCAGCTTTTCCGCTACCGTTTCAGTTTCTTCCGTCTCGACAGCGGTTGAAAACGATTTGGCCTTAAGTTCTTTGATTTCTTTTTTCAAAAGACCCCCGCTTTTTTCACCCGTCAAACCGAAGGCTTATCCCTAAACCGTCAGCCAGCAACAGTTTGCTTTGATGAATGTCTTTATGCCCGATATAAGGGAAATCGTCAATATAGACAGATTTGTTTAACGGCCGGTCCTTTTCATCCCTCAATCTCCTCTGGAATAGCGGGTGTCATAGTCGCCAATGCTTCGTTCTGGTCTGTTGCGACGTTACGATCATCGATCATATTATCAAAATGACTAATATCTGGCGTTTCAAATATTACCTCATTAGTGGCATTTCGCTTAGCGGCCTGCAAGACGGGCATTTGCAGTTCAACCATGCGATCCTCAGCCTCGTTCACAGATGCAATGATATTCCCCTTTTGCACTTCGCCAACGGCCCACTCAAGCAGCGTTACGGCATTATCGAAGAGGTCTTTGTTCGTTTTCAGGGCACAAGTATCCTTAAGTGCGTATAGAGGCTCTACCATTTCATCGGCGAGTTCAATTTGTAGACGCATTGTACGATCCTTTCAATCAAGCTATCGATATATGATTAATTAATGATAATTATACGAGTATATTACGATTATAGCAAGGGATATCCTGACCCGTTGATCTATCGGGAAAGGTCCTCGATATATTGCTCGTGGAGAACAGGAACCAAAGTTATAGAGGGCTTGATCTAGCCCAGGTAGCCGTAGGACAGTCCCAGCAAGCCAACGCCGAGGATAATCCGGTAAATGACGAAGGGCGTGAAGCTGGAACGTTTAAGCCACGCCATCAGGATAAAAATGGCAATCAGGGCGGTGACGAAGGCGAGCCCTGCGGCAAATATTGCGTCGGACGTCAAACGGGTATCACCTGACTGATAAAGCTCAAAACCTTTAAGAGCGCCGGCCCCGATAATCGTCGGAATCGAAAGCAGCATGGAAAAGCGGGCCGCATCACGGCGCTCCATACCCAACATTCGCGCCGCCGACATGGTGATGCCGGAACGACTGGTCCCCGGAAT
This sequence comes from Rhodospirillaceae bacterium, assembly GCA_018662005.1. Classification (NCBI taxonomy): domain Bacteria; kingdom Pseudomonadati; phylum Pseudomonadota; class Alphaproteobacteria; order Rhodospirillales; family Rhodospirillaceae; species Rhodospirillaceae bacterium. The sequence goes on from JABJHA010000027.1 coordinate 68,359, forward strand.
GAGAGCCAGCACTTGTGCCAGGCCGATTATCACAGCGTCACTAACGCCTAAATGTTCGACCCGGCGCAGGGTCATTCCGGCCTGGTCGGTGATCCATAACACCAGTCCAAAACCCAACGTCGCCCAGGCAATGACGTTCAGGGAACGCAAGCCGTCGATGCCATATTGATTGAGGCCGTATCCTGCCACCACCACCGGGATGGTCGCCAGAATGAGCAATCCGGCCATTTTGGCGTGAGCATCAAGTCGTCCGCGCAGGGCCATCAGTAATCCTTTGACCATGCCAAAGACATCACGCCAAAAGTACAAAATCACCGCCCCCAGGGTGCCAACATGGACTGCCACATCAATAATCAGTCCCTGATCCGGCCAATCCGCCAAAATCGGAACCAGCGCCAAATGCCCTGAAGAACTGATGGGGAGAAATTCAGTGATTCCCTGAATCAGGGCTAAAACCACAATATGTAGAACAGGCACGGCAATCCTTTCAATATATTGCCGACTTTATAGCACTGCACAAGTCCAGCCCCAAGCCGGAAAACAGCCGCAAGACTTGGATTTGGTAACACCTTCCCGTATTATGGACAAAAGCCCCCGTTTTGTGGTTGGCAATCGGCACCTACATTTGATACTTCTACGCCCCATTTGACTTTATATTAATAAGAGATACTCCTCATGAGCCAACCGGTTTGGCCCCAAGCGCCCGGGCTGCCCCTAAAACAGGGGCTTTATGACCCAAAGAACGAGCATGATAACTGCGGTCTCGGCTTTATCGCCGATATCAAGAACCGTAAGTCACATGACATCATCCGCCAGGGCCTTCAGATTCTGATCAATCTGGATCACCGCGGAGCCGTTGGCGCAGACCATCTGGCCGGTGACGGTGCCGGTATTCTTTTGCAGGTTCCCGACCTTCTGTACCGCGAAGAATGCGCCAAGCTGGGCTTTGAACTACCGCCGGAAGGCGACTACGCCGTCGGCATGGTATTTCTGCCGCAAAATGAAGGCACAAAAAATGCCAGCATTGCCGCCTTCGAGAAAGTCACACCCGAAGAAGGCCAGACCATACTCGGCTGGCGTGACCTGCCAGTCGATAGCAGCTGTCTTGGTGAAAGCGTTCTGCCGATTGAACCGGTGATCCGTCAGATTTTCATTGGCCGCGGCAAAGACTGCGCCGACACGGACGCTTTCGAGCGAAAGTTATTTGTCATCCGCAAACGGGTACACCATAAAGTCTGGGACGTCGATCTTGCCGACCGTAACCAGTTCTACATTCCCTCGTTGTCATCCCGAACCATCGTCTACAAGGGTATGATGCTGGGCCACAACGTCGACACGTATTTCACTGATTTGCTGGATGAACGCTGCCAGTCGGCCCTGGCCCTGGTGCATCAGCGGTTTTCAACCAACACCTTCCCGTCGTGGCCCCTGGCCCAGCCATTCCGCTTTTTGTGTCACAACGGCGAGATCAATACCGTGCGCGGCAATATCAACTGGATGCAAGCCCGCCGCCATAACATGAGTTCGGAAATTCTGGGCGAGGATCTGGAAAAACTGTGGCCGCTTATCGGTGATGGCGCATCTGATTCGGCGACCTTCGATAACGCTTTGGAACTGCTCGTTGCCGGTGGCTACTCATTGGCCCACGCGATGATGATCATGATCCCGGAAGCCTGGTCGGGCAACCCGCTTATGGACGAAGAACGCCGCGCCTTCTATGAATATCACGCAGCCCTGATGGAACCCTGGGACGGCCCCGCCGCCATGGCCTTCACCGACGGCCGCCAGATCGGCGCGACCCTTGACCGAAACGGTTTACGCCCGTCACGCTTCATCGTCACCGACGATGACAAGGTTATTGTCGGCTCGGAAGTCGGCGCGCTGCGCATCCCCGAGAGCAAGATCGTCAAAAAATGGCGTTTGCAGCCGGGCAAGATGTTGCTCATTGACCTTGAAGAAGGACGAATCGTTCAGGATGCCGAACTGAAAGAAACACTGGCCAAAGCAAAGCCTTATCAAAAATGGCTGGACAAGACCCAGATTCTGCTCGACGACCTGCCTGATGAAGTCTCGCCGATGACGGCGGACAAGAAGACTATTCTCGCCCGTCAACAGGCCTTCGGGTACACTCAGGAAGACATCAAATTCTACATTGAGCCAATGGCCGTCGGGGGACAGGACCCCTTAGGCTCCATGGGTAGCGATATACCGCCTGCGGTTCTGTCGGACCGTCCGAAGATGTTGTCTTCTTACTTCAAGCAGAACTTCGCCCAGGTCACCAATCCGCCGATTGATCCGATCCGCGAGGAATCAGTGATGTCGCTGGTCTCGCTCATCGGCCCCAGACCGAACCTGCTCGACCTGAAGACGGGCGGCAAACACATGCGTCTGGAAGTTCAGCAACCAATACTCTCCAATGTCGAACTGGAAAAAGTCCGGCGAATTGAAGACAATGTTGATCACGCCTTCGTCACCTATACGCTTGATACCTGTTATTTGGCCAGTCAAGGCGCCGATGGCATGGAAGAAGCCCTTGACCTGTTGTGCCAAAAGGCCCAGCAAGTTGTTCTTGAAGGCCATAACATCCTGATTTTATCGGACCGCGGCGTCAACGCCGACCGGGTCCCCCTGCCTGCCTTGCTGGCCACTGCCGCCGTTCACCACCACTTGATCCGTGAAGGTCTGCGCACCGAGGTCGGACTGGTTGTCGAGACAGGCGAAGCCCGCCAGGTACATGACTTCTGCCTGCTTGCCGGATACGGAGCCGAGGCCATCAACCCGCACCTGGTATTCGGTTCGATTTCCCACCTGCGCCACAATTTTCCTGAAGTCTTAAGCGAAGAAGAAGCCCACAAGCGATATATCAAGGCCGTTAACAAAGGTATTCTTAAAGTCATGTCGAAGATGGGCATCTCGACCTATCAGTCCTATTGCGGGGCCCAGATATTTGACGCCGTTGGACTATCGAGCGCCTTTATCGACAAATACTTCACCGGTACAGCGACCACAATTGAAGGCGTCGGATTGGCTGAAATTGCCGAGGAAACCATGCGCCGTCATCGTGATGCCTATGGCACCGCGCCGATTTACCGTGACGCACTGGACGTTGGCGGCGAGCTTGCCTACCGGACCCGCGGCGAGGAGCATATCTGGACGCCGGAAACCATTTCCGCCCTGCAACATTCGGTCCGCAGCAGCGATTATGAAGGCTTCAAAACCTATTCTTCCCTGATCAACGATCACGACCAGAAACTGAAGAACCTGCGCGGCCTGTTCTCGTTTGTTCCGGGTCAGTCGATTTCTATCGATGAAGTTGAACCGGTATCCCAGATCGTCAAACGCTTCGCCACCGGGGCCATGTCTTTCGGATCGATTTCGTGGGAAGCCCACACCAACATCGCCATTGCCATGAACCGTCTGGGCGGCAAGTCCAACACCGGTGAAGGCGGCGAGGAAGCAATTCGCTTCAAACCAATGGAAAACGGCGACTCCATGCGTTCGGCCATCAAGCAGGTGGCCTCCGGACGTTTTGGGGTGACCACCGAATACCTGGTCAATGCCGACGACATCCAGATCAAGATGGCGCAAGGCGCAAAACCCGGCGAAGGTGGCCAGTTGCCCGGCTACAAGGTCGATGAATGGATCGGACGGGTCCGTCATTCAACGCCCGGTGTCGGCCTGATTTCGCCGCCGCCTCACCATGATATCTATTCCATTGAAGATCTGGCACAGTTGATTCACGACCTTAAAAACGTCAACCCCAAGGCCCGCGTATCGGTCAAACTGGTATCGGAAGTTGGTGTCGGCACGGTCGCCGCCGGTGTCTCCAAAGCACACGCCGATCACGTTACCATTTCAGGCGCCGACGGTGGCACCGGGGCGAGCCCGATCACCTCAATCATGCACGCTGGCAGCCCATGGGAAATTGGCCTCGCCGAAACCCACCAGACATTGGTCATGAACAAGTTACGTGGTCGCATTTCTGTTCAGGTCGATGGTGGCCTTCGGACCGGCCGCGACGTCGTTGTTGGCGCTCTGCTGGGTGCGGATGAATTCGGTTTCGCCACAGGTGCGCTGATCGCCGAAGGCTGCATCATGATGCGTAAATGCCACCTGAACACCTGCCCGGCCGGGGTCGCTACCCAGGATCCGGAATTGCGCAAGCGCTTCACCGGCAAGCCCGAAGACGTCGTCAACTTTTTCACCTACATCGCCGAAGAAGTGCGCGAGCTGATGGCCGAACTTGGTTTTAGAACAGTCAACGAAATGATCGGCCGTTCAGATCGTCTGCAAAAATCAGATGCCGTCAGTCACTGGAAATCAAAGGGCCTGGATTTCTCGGACGTTTTGGCGACCCCTGAGGCTGAACCCGACGTTGCCATCTTCAACTGCGAAACCCAGGACCATGGCCTTGATAAAGCGCTCGACAACATGCTGATCGAAAAAGCCCATGACGCAATTGAAAACGCCACCCCGGTGGTCATCGAGTCGGGTATCCTGAACATCAACCGTTCGGTTGGCGCCATGCTGTCGGGCCGTATCGCCGAACGCCATGGCCACGCAGGGTTAAAAGACGACACCATTCACATTAAACTTAAAGGCACCGCCGGTCAGAGCTTTGGCGCGTGGGCTGCCCGCGGGGTGACCCTGGAACTGGCTGGTGATTCAAATGATTACGTTGGCAAGGGTCTGTCCGGCGGCAAGATCATTATTTACCCAAGTGATGAAAGCCCCATTGTCCCTGAAGACAACATCATTGTCGGCAACACTGTTCTTTACGGCGCTATTTCCGGCACCTGCTATTTCCGCGGCATCGCGGGAGAGCGTTTCGCGGTCAGGAACTCTGGCGCAAGCGTCGTCGTCGAAGGGGTTGGCGATCATGGCTGTGAATACATGACCGGCGGCTGCGTCGTCGTCTTGGGAGACACCGGCCGCAACTTCGCCGCCGGCATGTCAGGCGGCATCGCTTACGTCCTTGATCAAGACGGTGATTTTGACAAGCGCTGCAACATGGCCCAGGTCGAACTTGAGCCCGTTGTTGATGACGGCGCCATCGTCAGCGAGGCGGACCTTGCCGACATGACCGCCCATGACGCGCAGCGACTGAAAGCCATGATCCAGGATCACTTCGACAACACCGCAAGCAGCCGGGCCAAAGAGATACTTGATGATTGGCAAAACGCTGTTGGTAAATTCGTCAAGATCATGCCCGTCGACTTCCGCCGGGCGCTTGAAGATATCAGGGAAAAGGCCGAAAAAGAACCAATTGCCGTGGGGGCCGAATAATGGGTAAGCCAACAGGTTTCCAGGAATTCCAGCGTCAGGACCGGACCTGCAAATCAGCCGCCGAACGGGTCAGTGGTTATGACGAATTCATGATTCCACTGTCCGAAGAGGTAATCCGCGATCAGGGTGCGCGCTGCATGGATTGCGGTATTCCCTTTTGCCATAATGGTTGCCCGGTCAACAACATCATCCCCGAATGGAATGATCTTGTTTATTCCGGGCACTGGCAGCAGGCGTCGCAAGTGCTGCATTCCACTAACAACTTTCCGGAATTTACAGGCCGCATCTGCCCGGCCCCGTGCGAAGCCGCCTGCACCCTGAACCTGACCGATGAACCGGTGACCATCAAAACCATTGAATGCGCCATTGTTGATCGGGCTTGGGCCGAAGGATGGATGGAGCCACAGGTTCCAAAACGCCTGACCGGCAAACGCATCGCCGTTGTCGGTGCCGGTCCTGCCGGTATGGCGTGCGCCCAGCAATTGGCACGGGCCGGACACGCCGTCGTGGTTTTCGAGAAGAACGCCAAGATGGGCGGCCTGCTGCGCTATGGCATTCCTGACTTCAAGTTAAACAAGGACCTGATCAATCGCCGAATGTCGCAAATGCAGGCCGAAGGGGTCGAATTCCGGCCCAATTCCCACGTTGGATACAACGTCCTGCCCGAACGCCTGCTTTTGAAGTTCGACGCCGTTGCACTTACCGGCGGATCGGAGCACCCGCGCGATTTACCGGTCCCCGGTCGCGAGCTTGACGGCGTCCATTTCGCCATGGATTTCCTGACCCAGCAAAACCGTCGCAATTCCGGCGAACCGTTGGGGGCGGAAGAAGAAATACTGGCCACCGGCAAACATGTTGTTGTCCTGGGTGGCGGCGACACCGGGGCCGACTGTGTTGGCACATCGGCGCGCCAGGGGGCGGCGTCGATTATGCAAATGGAAATCATGCCGCTGCCGCCTGAAAAAGAAGACAAAGGCACGACCTGGCCAAACTGGCCGATCAAGCAGCGCTCTTCGACCTCGCATGAAGAAGGATGCGAGCGTAAATGGGCCGTCGGTACGACAGCCCTTGAAGGCAAGGACGGCAAGGTGACGACGCTGAAAGGTGTCGCCATGGACTGGTCGAACGGCAAACCCGAACCTGTAGAGGGTAGCGCGTTCGAGTTGAAGGCCGATCTGGTGCTGCTGGCCATGGGCTTCCTCAACCCGGTTCATGAGAGCATGCTTGACGACTTTGGTGTTCAGTATGACGGGCGCGGTAACGTGGAGGCCGCCACGGACGGCGACGGCGCTTATAAAACTTCCGTGGATAAGGTTTTCGCCGCCGGTGACATGCGTCGCGGCCAGTCGCTGGTTGTCTGGGCCATTCGCGAGGGTCGCCAGTGCGCCCGGGCGATCGACGAATTCCTCATGGGTTCCTCGGAGCTACCGCTTAAATGATCGTCTATTCCCTCAATTGCTCAAAGGGCCACAGTTTTGATGAGTGGTTCACGTCGTCTGGCGACTACGACGAGCAAATCAAAGCAAAATCTTTGGCCTGCCCGACCTGCGGCGACAAAAAAGTGGCCAAGGGCCTGATGGCCCCCAGCGTTGCCAAAAGCACCGCCGCACCGGCCCCGGCGTGCGGCGCACCAGCCTGCGCCAACACCGGCTGTCCGATGTCGGGACTTAAGTAGGTTCTCTAAGCAGAAACCCGGTTGCGGCCAGCCTTTTTGGCTTTATACAACGCCTTATCGGCGGCTTTCAGAACCTCATCAGGATCATCCGCACCATCTGATGGCCCCGCGACACCGATGGATACGGTGACGCTGACCGTGTCAGATTTTTTTGCAGTCCCTGTTTTTTTCTGATCTTTCGGCATTTTTTCCGGACGCTCTTTGTCCCGCAGGGTAAATGTCGAAGTGGCGATGCTACCGCGCAAAGTTTCCAAATGCGCGCCTACCCCTTCAACATCCTTGCCCGGAAACAGCACCGCAAATTCTTCGCCACCATAACGAAAGGCGCGGCCACCACCGGTAACACGGGCAAGGTTCATGGCAACCATCTGCAACACCTGGTCGCCAACATCATGGCCGTAGGTGTCATTGAATTTTTTAAAGTGATCCACATCGACCATGGCCACGGAAAACCGCTTCCCCAGGCGACCCAGTTCTGTGTTCATGGCCCGGCGCGCCGGCAGACCCGTTAATTCATCAAGGAAGGCCATGTGGTAGGCATCCTGCACCACCGCCACAATCAACAGCAAAAGCGCCGTGCTTAAAAGCAACGAGGACATCACCCCGTCACCAACATGATGCAATGCCGCCCAGGCCGATGCCATTGTCCCCAACATGGCCCCTTCCGTGGGTGTGGGATAAAAAAGAAAGCGGCCGCATAAAAACAGCGTCGCCCCGCCAAACAATAAAATCGCCGGTTGCGGCAAGTGACTCCAAAAATCCAGATCCGTCGAAAAAGGCCTGAAATGCAGCGCCGCGGCCATGCGCGCCTGGGCATCAGATGAAACCGCGTTATCGACGGCGACAAGGACCGCCGCAAAAGGCAGGAACAGCCACAGCACGCGGACCAGACCACTGAAACTCAACAAGCCGCGATCCTTGAAAAAAGCCACGGAGAGTAAATAGACAGGCAGAAAAAGACAGAGTGCAGGATAGGCGATCTGCCACATGGGCCCGCTTGCCGGTACGTGCGGCCACGCATTGAGCATGGCCACGTTGGCAAGCCCCAGCGGCAGGGCGCTAAAAATGACCCGTTCGCGCTTGAACCACAACCCCAGCACCAGCGCCAAAATCGTCAAAAAGTAAGGAATTTGGGGCAGAATATCCTGCAAAGACACAGACAGCGACACATGCCCGCCGGCGATCATCAGAGAGAGCGCCACCAGCAAGCCCGGCGCCAGCAAGGCGGTAATGGATTTGCGAAATCCCAACATGGGCGAACCAACCACGCCCGACCCGGGCGTCTCCTGTCAATGCCAGCCCTGATTACAATCGGTAACTTTCAATATTACGTTAATTTCTTTTCGTTATACCGGTAGCTGGTCTTTATGCTTCAAGGAGTCGCCATGTCAGGACTTTGGTTAATTGTTGCCGGTTTTTTTGGCGCCACAGGGGTTGGTGCCGGTGCTTACGGTTGGCACAGTCTGGGCGAAAATGACTCGATCAGGCAAATCTTCATGATGGGGGTCGATTACCAGATGTGGCACGCCCTGGCCCTGACCGGTGTCGCCTGGATCGCCTCACAAGCGGCGTTCAAGACTTCAAAATTACCGCTTTTTGCCGGTCTCGCCTTTAGCCTTGGTATCATTCTGTTCTCAGGCACCCTGTACCTGTATGCCCTGATTGGTTACGTCATTGTTGAAGGGGCGGCGCCTGCCGGCGGCTGGTTGATGATGGCCGGGTGGGTAACGCTGATGGTCTGTGGCTGGAAATCCAGAAGGGCAAACGATGAGTCCTGAAACGAACAATCCCTTTGGCTATCCCAATCGGACTGGTGCTTCAACCCGGCGACAACGGACCCATGAAATCCTCGATATCTCGATGCCCCATGACAAGGTCGGGCGCATTATTGATGGCTGCCTGATTACCCTGATCGCCCTTAATGTCGCTGCCGTTATTTTTGAAACCCTGCCCGGTCTTGATCAGGAATGGCTAAACCTATTTTACTGGTTCGAAGTTTTTTCCATCATCATCTTCAGTTTTGAATATGTGTTGCGCGTGTGGTCGTCAGTTGATGACGACGAGATCGATTACCGCCATCCCATTTTGGGACGCCTTCGCTACATGCTCAGTCCCATGGCCCTGATTGACCTGTTTGTTATCCTGCCGTTCTATCTGGGTTTCTTTATCCAGTTCGACCTGCGGTTCTTAAGGGTTTTACGTCTGCTCCGCATTTTCAAACTGACCCGTTATTCCTCGTCAATGTCACTGTTGCTCAACGTACTGCGCGATGAGGGCCGGGCCATTGGTGCGGCAATGTTCGTGTTAATGCTGATGTTGGTATTGACGGCGAGTCTTGCCTATCTTGCCGAACATAAAGCCCAGCCCGAAGCCTTTGGCTCGATTCCCGCCGCCATGTGGTGGGCGGTGGTCACCATGACCACGGTCGGTTACGGTGATGTGGTGCCGGTGACGCTGTGGGGGAAACTGATGGGGGCCGCTATCGGTATCCTGGGTATCGGCATGGTCGCCCTGCCCGCTGGTTTGTTGTCTTCGGGTTTTTCCAACGAATTACACCGGCGGCGCAAAAAATATACCGACATGGTCGAAACGGCACTGGAAGACGGCGTCATTTCTGATGAAGAAGAAGTCACCCTGAAAGAAGTCCGCGAGGATCTGGGCATACGCGCCCAGGATGCCAGAGAAATTCTCGAAACCGAAATGCGCTTCAGCGGAGACATCGCCGGCAAGTGTCCCCATTGTGGTAAAGCTCTGAAAATCCCGACCGAAGGTTAAGCTCAGGAGCCTTCCAGTTTCCACACTTCAGGCGCCTGTTCCAGACGATCGAGCAGAAGACCGCGTTGGCGTTCCATCTCGCCGGGCAGGCTGTCCCCGAATTTCGCGAAGTGGCCGGTTTGATCTTGAGCCTCTGCCTGACCCGCAGCACGGTCGATTTCCATCAGCTTGTAAAAAGTATCCACATCAAAATCCAGTCCAGCCCAAGTAATATCCTGGTGACGGGGCATGATGCCAAACGGGCTTTCAACACCTTCGGCACGACCGCGGACACGCTCAACAATCCATTTCAGCACCCGCATGTTTTCGCCAAAACCGGGCCATATAAACTTGCCGTTCTCATCCTTGCGGAACCAGTTGACGCGGAAGATTGCAGGCGCTTTGTCGACCTTGCTTTCCATGCCCAGCCAGTGCTGCCAGTAGTCGCCCATGTTGTAGCCGCAAAACGGCAGCATCGCCATTGGGTCGCGTCGTATGGCCGCCTGGCCAACCGCTGCCGCAGTCGCTTCGGAGCCCATAGTGGCGGCCAGATAAACCCCGTGCTGCCAGTCGAAGGATTGAAACACCAGCGGAAAGGTGGTCGACAAACGGCCACCGAATACAAATGCTGAAAGAGGGACCCCGTCAGGATCTTCCCAGGCCGGGTCAACGCTTGGGCACTGGCTCGCAGGGGCGGTGAAACGGGAATTGGGATGGGCCGCAGGGGTCTCGCTGTCCGGGGTCCAGTCGTTTCCGCGCCAGTCGATGGCGTGGGCCGGGGGTTCGCCGTCCATGCCTTCCCACCACACATCGCCATCATCGGTCAGGGCGACGTTGGAAAAGATACAATTGGCCTTAACGGTTTCCATGGCGCTGGGGTTTGACTGATAGGACGTACCCGGTGCGACGCCAAAATAACCGGCTTCCGGATTGATCGCCCTGAAGGTGCCATCACTTGTCGGCTTGACCCAGGCAATATCGTCGCCGACCGTATGGACTTTCCAGCCTTCAAAACCTTCCGGCGCGATCAACATGGCCAGATTGGTTTTGCCACAGGCGCTGGGGAAAGCAGCACCGATGTAGGTTTTCTCACCTTCCGGGCTTTCAAGGCCCAAAATCAGCATGTGTTCGGCCAGCCAGCCTTCATCTCGGGCCATGGCCGAGGCAATGCGCAAGGCAAAGCATTTCTTGCCCAGAAGGGCGTTTCCGCCATAGCCGCTGCCGAAAGACCAGATTTCGCGGGCCTCGGGGTAATGGACGATGTATTTTTCATCGTTGCACGGCCAGGTCACATCGGCCTCGCCCGCTTGCAAAGGCGCACCAACGGTATGCATACAGGGAACGAAATCGCCATCGCCCAGAATGTCGAGAACCTTTTGCCCCATGCGTGTCATGATTTTCATATTTACCGCCGCATAGGCGGAATCGGTGATTTGAACGCCGATATGAGCAATGGGTGATCCCAGTGGCCCCATGGAAAACGGCACCACATACAGGGTACGGCCAGCCATGCATCCATCGAACAAGCCGTTCAGTTTTGTCCGCATTTCAGTCGGCTCACACCAGTTGTTGGTGGGGCCGGCGTCGGCTTCTTTGGCGGAACAAATAAAGGTTCGGTCCTCAACCCGGGCGACATCGCGGGGGTCCGATCGGGCCAGATAACTGTTCGGGCGCTTATCCGGATTGAGGCGGATCAAAGTGCCGCCATCGACCATCTGCTGGCAAAGGCGGTCATATTCAGCTTCGCTCCCATCACACCAGTAGACGCTGTCAGGTTTGCACAGCGCCGTCATTTCCTCGACCCAGGCCAGTAATTTTGTGTTGGAAGTCCGGTCTTCACCTGTCGTGGTCATGGGATTCTCCTAGGGGAATAGCGAGATTTCAGCAATTTCGATGCCATAAAACATACGAACAAATCAATGCTCTGACAACCGGGATCGGCCAAGGTTTGGCTGTTTTCTGGGGATAAATGGGGGAGCCCAAGATAGCCTCAGGCTCTGCGTCGGGTTCCTGCGCTATCTGCCGAGGGCTGAGCGTTCATCGCATCAACCTTACGTTTTAAGGCTTCCAACTCAACGGTAGCAGCTTCACGGGTTTTGACCAGATCACGAATCCTGCTGACCATGGCTTCCTGGGTTTTAGAGTTCTTCTGGGTCAGGGCGGCCAGTTCGGAAAAGGAATTCCTGATCCCTTTCATTTGGTTATCGACGGTACGGCGGGTGCGGCCATCAATTTTTTTGACGGCTTCTGTAACCATCCAGAGAGCCCCCATGGCAGCCATTAAAGCAATAACGGCAATAATTGCAGTAATTCCTAACATTTAGTCACTCTTCGCCGTCCCCTGATCTTATCGAACTATCTTCTGAGTCATTGAAGCGGATTCGTGATCATTTTTAAAGTCTCAATTCTGGATTTTTTTAAAATTTTTTCATTTTATTAGCCAATTTTGCCATTTCGCCGTGCACCCCGCGCCCTGAACGTACTGATTGAAGGAAATCAAGCCGCCGAAATGCCTTGGTTGATATCAAATCGAGCCCTTCAGGATCGACTCCACCGATCCGCCACTGTTTTCCCGGTTTGCCGACCATGTCAGAAAGAGTTTCTCCATATTCCTGGTTCAGGCGTTCGATCAGTCGTTGTTCCACCGCCATGACATTGCCGGAAGCCTTGGCGTCAAAGAGAAACTTTTTCGCCCCCATCCAGTTGGCCTTGCCAAAACCCCCGACATAATGGGCTCGTTCGACCTTCATGCGGTAGATACCAAAATCGGCAAATCCCGCATATCGTTCAGCTTCTGGATGACGGGCCAGAAAGCGGCGAGCAGCAACGGGATCGTTCGTTGGTTTTATCCGGCCGGTCAGGGTCACTCTGGGGCCTGTTTGCGGATTTGCCAGACCTGAGGCTTCCTCGAACAACAGAGCGCTGCGGCAGTCTTCCAGAAGATTGCGGGTATGGTCGGCCAATGTGGATAACAACAGGACAGGGCTGCTATCGCTCATGCAGGCGACAGTTACCAGTGATGCATAGGGCCAGCCCTGACGACGCCCTGTTAGGGCGCTGGCCAATGTCGCCGAACGGCAGCGCCGGACCAGTGCGCGGGAAATAACCTGGATATCCGGGGTTTCATCTTTCTTCATTTTTCAAATGTGACGACCGGTTTGACTGGCGTCAAGGTATGGTCGTAGCAATTTTTCTATTGCTTGTACCGACACAACCACTCATTGTCCGGCCTCGCAAAGAACAGCTCGATATATAGAACTTTACAATGCACCCGACTGTTAAAACCCGACGCCCAGGAACCCGACGCCAGTTTGTTTCCTGGCTCGCCGTCCTCGCCCTTGCCCTGCCCATGCTGGCGCCGGTGGCCCAGGGCATTCCTCTTTCAGGCGTCACAGATGACATGCAGACGCCATTTTATATGGTGCTTTGTAAAGCCATGCAGCGCGGCACCTCCGAGCCCGCACCCGAGCAAACCCCAAACACCCTTGATTGCCCGGTCTGCCTGGGCTTTTCTTCGGCAAAATCGGTATTGCTTTCACCACTTGCCGAGCCTGGCGCTTGCGAATTTGATCACCTTGCCTTTGTTATTAATACCAAAAGCGATATCGGCAATGGTCGCCTGATATCGCGCGCCCACGCCCGCGCCCCGCCAGTATCTGTCTGACATCAAATCGAATTATAGAAGCGTCTAAATCCCCCGGCCAACGGGGAGACGTTTTGATGTATACTTTCCCCATCCGAAGGAACTTAAGACAGATGAAAATACTCTCCACCCTTATTGCACTCTTTTTATTCACCCTGAACACAGCCCACGCCGCCGAAAATGTCAGCGCTGGCGATATCACCGTCTCCAAGGCCTGGGGCCGGGCAACCATCGGCGCCAACCGCCCCGGTGGCGCCTTTGTCACCATTGCCAACAAAGGTACCGCAGGCGACCAGTTGGTTGCGGTGGAAACGCCTGCCGCCGGAAAATCTGAATTGCATACACACACCATGACAGACGGCGTCATGAAAATGACCCAGATCATGAGCATCGACATTCCGGCAGGCGGCATGACCACACTCAAGCCCGGCGGCTTTCACATTATGATGTTTAATTTGAAAGAAGCCCTGAACGAGGGCGATATGTTCCCCCTGACCCTGACTTTCAAACACGCCGGCAAGGCGACGATCATGGTCCATGTTGGCAAGGTCGGGGCCATGGGAGCCATGAATCACAAGATGCACATGGATAATATGGATGACGAAAATCATAAGAAGATGCATGAAGAGCATATGAAAGACGCTGAACACAAGAAAATGCACGAAGAGCATATGAAAGAAGGGGCCACAGAGGCTCAGTAACGATGACATCGGCCTCGTGTTGATTTCATCCTTGGGTATCAGGCGCTTGCGGCTATAATTTCGCCACAAAGCTAATTGATATAAGAACCTGCCGCACACTGGCGGCATGTTTAAACCAAGTTGCACGAGGCCGTTTCATGTCCCGAACCATTGCCCTGGTTGATGACGATCGCAATATTCTGACTTCCGTCTCAATGGCGCTGGAATCCGAAGGCTTTACCGTAAATTGCTATTCTGACGGCGAGGAAGCACTTGCCGGCTTAAACCGCAATCCCGTCGATCTTGCCGTGCTCGACATTAAGATGCCGCGCATGGACGGTATGGAGCTGTTGCAGAAAATCCGCGCCGATTCAAAATGTCCGGTTATCTTCCTGACTTCAAAAGACGATGAAATTGACGAATTTCTTGGCTTGCGCATGGGTGCGGATGATTACATCACCAAGCCGTTTTCCCAGCGTCTGCTGATAGAACGGATTAATGTTATCCTGCGACGGACTGAAAAATCAGCAACCCCGGAAAGTGATGAGAATGTCGTCAAGCGTGGCAATCTGACCCTTGATGCGACCCGCCATCAATGTACATGGAAAGGTGAGGAAGTCGTCCTCACGGTAACGGAATTTCTTTTACTGCAAGCCCTTGCCCGTCATCCGGGGCATGTCAAAAACCGTGACCAGTTGATCGATTTTGCTTACGGGGAACATATCTATATCGACGATCGCACCATCGATTCGCACATCAAGCGGGTGCGTAAAAAATTTCGCGCTCATGACGCCGACTTCAAGCAAATCGAAACCCTTTACGGGGTCGGCTATCGTTACCGCGAAGACTAACCAAATCGGGGAGGGGGAGACGTACTAAAGCCATGACATCCGACGCCCCCCTGCCCAGACGACCCCGGCTGACATCGCCAATTATCCGCCGCATTCTGGCAATCAATGTGCTGGCGCTGGCTATTCTGGTCGCCGGGTTGCTCTATCTGGGTCAGTACCGCGATAGCCTGGTTGCCTCGGAATTGACCGCTCTTAGGGTTCACGCGGAAATTCTCGCCGCCGCCCTTGGTGAAAGCACTGCCGAGGATGTTCCATCGGGTCGTCAATTACTGCGCCCGCGCGTAGCCGTCAGCATGGTCCAGCGTCTGGTCCAGACAACCGGTGGCCGGGCCCGACTGTTCGCCCCCGATGGAGTCCTCATCGCCGACACCCGACGCTCCTCGCAAAGGCGCAATACGGTAGAACGTCAAACCCTGCCGCCACCGGATGGCGAAGATTCCGGCGACGTCACGATAATGAGCAAAACTCTTGATATCTTTGAGCATTTTCTGACCCTTCTGCCCGGACGCGGGGCCATACCGCCGTATCGGGAAAAGACCCTTCAACAGGCTGAAGATTATCCGGAAGCGGCCGCTGCCCTGCTTGCCGAATCAGGTTACGCCGTCCGCTCAACAACCGGCGGCGACATGGTGTTAAGCGTCGCCGTGCCAGTGCAACGATACAAACAAGTGCTCGGCGCGCTGATGCTAACCAGAAATTCCGATAACATCGAACAGGCGCTTCGCGAGGTCCGCATCAATATTCTTAAAGTCTTTGCCGTTGCCCTTGGCGTTACCATTTTGCTGTCCCTTTACCTGGCCAGCACCATCGCCCGGCCCGTGCGCCGTCTTGCCGAGGCCGCCGAAAGGGTCCGTCATGGCCATCACCGGCAACATGAAATTCCTGATTTTGCCTCCCGTGGTGACGAAATTGGTGAACTGTCACGTTCTTTGAAAGATATGACCGAAGCCCTGTGGGAGCGTATGGACGCCATTGAAAGTTTTGCCGCCGATGTGGCTCACGAAATCAAAAACCCCCTGACCTCCTTGCGCAGCGCCGTGGAAACCGCAGCCCGGGTCAGCGACCCCGAGCAGCAGAAGAAACTGATGGATATCATTCTTGACGATGTTGAACGTATGGACCGATTGATCAGTGACATATCCGATGCCTCGCGCCTTGATGCCGAACTGTCAAAGGCCGAAACCCGTCCCGTCGATCTGAACAAACTGCTCGCCGTCCTGGTTGATGCCCGCAATGAGATGACGGATCGTAATATTATATTCAACGCTAAAGGTGATATGGTCATCGTTGGTATCGAAAGCCGCTTGGGCCAGGTTTTCGCCAACCTGTTGGCCAATGCCCTGTCCTTCAGCCCGGCTAAGGGCTCCATATTCATTGAAGCGGACGATCTGGGCAGCCAGGTCAGCATTACACTCGATGATGAGGGACCCGGTCTTCCCGAAGGCAAACTGGACACGATCTTCGAGCGTTTCTACACCCAGCGCCCCGAGGCCGAAAAATTTGGCACCCATTCCGGGCTCGGCCTGAGCATCTCGCGGCAAATCGTCGAAACCCACAACGGCTCCATAACGGCGGAAAACCGTGTCGATGCAAATGATCGGGTCATTGGTGCGCGCTTTAAAATAACCCTGCCAAAAGGTTGACTCTTAACCAATTTTTACCGCACCCTTCCCTGATCATGACAAATCAAACGCCTGAAAAAATGCACGGCACCTGTGTCGAGGTCGATGGTCTTGGTGTCCTCTTGTGTGGTCCCCCGGGAAGTGGCAAATCCGATCTGGCATTACGCCTGATCGATGAAGGGGCCCGGCTGATCGCCGATGACTACACGGAACTGTCCGTCGACAACGGCAAGCTGAGTGCACGCGCCCCCGAACCGATCAAGGATTTGATTGAAGTCCGCGGTGTCGGGGTGCTGAAAATCGGCGCCGCCCTGCAAGCCGAACTTGGCGTCGTCATCGACCTGGACATGGCCGGTGATGTCGAACGTTTACCTGACGACGAAACCGTAGAGCTTCTGGGCCTGCCCGTTGCCCGCTTTTGTCTCGCCCCGTTTGAAGCATCGGCCCCGGCAAAGGTCCGCCTTATCGTGCGTCGGGTAAAAGGCGACATTGTGCATGTTCCTTAAACAGAGCCGACAATCATGACCGATGACGCGATCTCCATACCGGCCTTCAGTGAGGCAACCCCGGGCAAGGTGCTTGGCGTGCTGCTGGTTACTGGGATGTCCGGGGCCGGCAAGACATCAGCCCTGAAAGCGTTGGAGGATATGGGTTATGAAGCCATCGACAATGTCCCCTTAACGCTGCTGGGCGCACTTGTTAAGCCACCGCAACAAGATGGTTTCCAGCGTCCGATCGCCATCGGTGTCGATTTTCGCACCCGCGGGTTCGCCATCGACACCTTCATCAGCGAACTGGACAGCATGTTCGAGGAGAGTTCGCTTGAAGCCAAAGTCCTGTTCATTGATTGTGATGACGACGAACTGCGCCGACGCTACGCCGAAACCCGACATCGCCACCCACTGGCCCAGGATCGACCGGTCAGTGACGGGATCGCCCGCGAGCGCACACTGGTGTCACCGCTAAGAGACCGCGCCGATGTGGTCATCGACACCACCCGATTTGGGCCCGGTGAACTGAAGAGAATTTTAAGCGGTCACTTTGATATTGCAGACGATTTCGGCTTGAGTGTCTTTGTCACCTCGTTTTCCTACCGTCAGGGATTGCCGCGTGAGGCCGACCTTGTTTTTGATGTGCGTTTTCTCGCCAACCCCCATTATGATCCTGCCCTGAAGGACTTGAGCGGCAAGGACGACGCTGTTGGCGCCTTCATCGCCGGGGATGCCGGCTTCGGGATTTTTTTCGATAACCTGACCGCTTTTTTAAGTCCCTTGTTGCCGCGTTACGCGGCGGAAGGTAAAAGTTACCTGACGATAGCCCTGGGATGTACAGGCGGTCGTCACCGTTCAGTGTATGTCGCCGAAAAGCTAGCCCGGTGGATTGAACAAGAAGAGCGTCAGGTTCATCTGTTGCATCGAGACTTGAACAAAGGGACTGATTAAATGATTGGCATGGTTCTGGTCACCCACGGTCGTCTTGCTGACGAATTCATCAATGCCCTGGAGCATGTGGTTGGCGCGCAGGAGCATGTTGAGACGATCTGCATCGGCCCGGATGATGATATGGAGCAACGACGCAAGGAAATTCTGGCTTCCATCACCAAAGTCGATCAGGGAAAGGGCGTCGTCTTGTTGACTGACATGTTTGGTGGAACCCCGTCCAATTTGGCCATTTCTGTTATCGACAAGGCAAATGTTGAAGTCATTGCCGGAATTAATCTGCCGATGTTGATTAAACTTGTTTCAGTCAGAAAAACAGAAAGCCTGATGGAAGCCGCTGGCAGCGCCCAGGAAGCCGGGCGCAAATACATCAACATTGCCTCACAACTGTTAAGCCAGGAACCGGCATGAATGGTGATACCGGGCAATTTACCGGCACCGCTACAATCCTGAATCAACGAGGTTTGCACGCCCGCGCCGCCGCCAAATTTGTCAAAACGGCAGGCGTCTTCAAGGCGGACATCGCCGTCAGCCGGCAAGGCCAGACCGTATCGGGACATTCAATTATGGGCTTGATGATGTTGGCCGCAAGCACCGGCTGTGAGATTGAAATTGCCTGCAACGGCGTCGATGCGCAGGGTGCGCTGGACACCCTTATGGAACTGGTCGCCAACAAGTTCGAGGAAGAATAGTGCTGCCCAGGGAACAAACCTTCATCGGACTGGGCGTTTCGCCGGGCATTGGCATCGGTGATGTTCACGAGCGCGAAAGCGGTGCTATTGATGTGCCGGAATATTCCATCCCCGTCAAAGGCATCGATAAAGAACTGGAGCGTCTGCATACCGCCGTTTCAGGGGCCCGCAGGCAGATTGGCCGACTGCGCGCCAAGGCCAGATCACTGCCCGGACTGGCTGCCGGTGAAATGGAAATACTGCTCGATGCCTACATCCAGATGCTTAAAAGTTCCCGCCTGATCCGGGGCGCTGAAAATCGCATCGCCAGTGAGCGCATCAATGCCGAGGCCGCCGTTCACGCGGAACTGACGGAAATTTCCGGCGCTTTCTCGAAGATGGATGATGCCTATCTGGCTGCCCGCCTGGACGACATCCGCGAGGTTGCTGCGCGCCTGATCCGTAACCTTGTAAAGAAACCAAGCCGTTCCACACACAAGGCCCCCAAAGGATCGGTCATCGTCGCCGAGGAACTGACCCCTGCCGATGCTGCCCAGCTTGACCCGGCCCGCGTTGTCGGTTTTGCGACAGCCCTGGGTGGCGCTGAAGGTCACACCGCCATCATGGCCCGCGCCCTTGGCCTGCCTGCCGTCCTTGGCGCCGCCGAATTGCTGCAAGGGGCAAAAAGCGGCGATCGCATTATTGTCGACGGCGACAGGGGCCGCATTGTCATTAACCCGAAACCGGCGACCATTGCCGCTTACGAACGCCGCCAACAGGAAATCCATCAGGAAACCAAGCGCCTCAACACAATGCGCAATCAGCCGGCGGTAACCCGCGATGGTATTGCAGTGGGGCTTCAGGCCAATATGGAACTGCCGGTGCAACTGGGCCCTATTGGCCAGGCGGGTGCTGGCGGCATCGGCCTACTACGCAGCGAATTCATGTTTATGAACCGGCCTGACATCCCCAGTGAAGACGAGCAGTACGAAATCCTGCACACCATTGTGAAGGGTATGGACGGACATCCGGTAACCATCCGCACCCTAGATGTCGGCGGTGAAAAAATCGCCGCCTCGTTGCTCGACAGATTTGGCGAGAGTGTTTCATCAGCCTTGGGTTTGCGCGGTATTCGACTGTCTCTGGCCCATGTGGAAGTCTTTGAAACCCAAATCAGGGCAATTTTAAGAGCCAGCGCCGCAGGGCCGGTTCGCATTCTGTTGCCCATGGTCACAACCACCAGTGAAATCCGCAAAGCCCGCGAGATCATCAAACAAATGGCCAAAAACCTGAAACGCCGCAAGATCGCCATGGCTGCTGAATTGCCGCCCGTTGGTGTTATGATCGAAGTTCCCGGTGCTGCGCTGTCGGCCGACGCTCTGGCCCAGGTCGCCGATTTCTTTGCCATCGGCTCCAACGATCTGACCATGTACACACTGGCCATTGACCGTTCCGACGAGCAGGTTGCCAGCCTGTATAACCCCTTGCATCCATCAGTGCTGCGGTTGATCCAGTTTTCCGCCGAAGCGGCCTTACGGGCCAGAATCCCGGTCAGCATTTGCGGTGAAATGGCGGGCGACCCGCGTTTCACGGCCTTGTTGCTGGGGCTGGGCCTGAGGGAACTTTCCATGACGGCGGCATCAATCCCGCGCGTCAAACAGCGCATCCGCGATCTCGACCTGCTGGCGGCCGAAGCCCGCGCCCGGGTTATCATGGACCAGGTCGACGCCGGGCGTATTCATATGCTGGTGGATGATTTTAACGCGCTCGCCTAGTTATTTCCCCTCAAGTGCCGGGCGAGGCCGTCCGGCCACTTGGCTCGCCGCAGTGGCGGCGGCCCGTAGTCGAGGGCTTGAAGAAAGTATGTGAGCCCGGCCTTTTAAGGATAAAGCTCCTGTCACCATTTGAAACTAAACTTCCAGAGGCCCAGCCAAGAGAGCGGAGCGAACGCCCGGCGACTGAGGGACTTGATCCTTATGCGAGCCAAGGGGTCGGAGACCCCGCCCGGCGCTTGAGGGGCTTGATCCTTAATGAGCCTTGCGAAGGCGCTTATACCCTGCTAAACCCGCCCTCTTATTTACTCAAAAATTCGTATCAGGAGCCGCATCAATGAGCGCTTTTACCGATTACAAGGTTGCCGACATGTCGTTGGCGGAATGGGGCCGCAAGGAAGTGGCCATCGCCGAAACCGAAATGCCGGGCCTGATGGCCCTGCGCACCGAACACAAAGGCAAGAATCCCCTTAAAGGCGCACGCATCGCCGGTTGTTTGCACATGACCATCCAGACTGCCGTGCTGATGGAAACCCTCGTTGAACTGGGCGCTGAACTGCGCTGGAGCTCGTGCAACATTTTCTCCACCCAGGATCAGGCCGCTGCGGCCATGGTTCAGGCCGAAATTCCAACCTTCGCCTGGAAAGGTGAAACGGAAGAGGAATTCCTGTGGTGCATCGTTCAAACCATCGAAGGTCCAGACGGCTGGCGTCCGAACATGATTCTGGATGATGGCGGCGACCTGACCCTGATGATGCACGAGGATTACCCGGATCTGCTGAATGACGTCAAAGGCCTGTCTGAGGAAACCACCACCGGCGTTCACAGGCTTTATGAAATGGTCAAGGAAGGCTCGCTGAAAGTTCCGGCCATCAACGTCAACGATTCGGTGACCAAGTCGAAATTCGACAACCTGTATGGCTGCCGCGAAAGCCTGCCCGATGGCATCAAGCGCGCCACCGATGTGATGTTGGCCGGCAAGATCGCCGTGATCGCCGGTTATGGCGACGTTGGCAAGGGTTCTGCAGCATCGCTTCGCAATCAGGGGGCTCGCGTTCGGGTCACCGAAATCGATCCGATCTGCGCCCTGCAAGCGGCCATGGAAGGGTACGAAGTGACCACCATGGAAGACGCCGTCGCAACTGGCGATATCTTCGTTACCTGCACCGGCAACCTGGATGTCATTACCGTTGACCACATGCGTGAAATGAAGGACAGGGCCATCGTTTGCAACATCGGCCACTTCGATTCGGAAATTCAGGTCGCCGGTCTTCGCAATCTGAAATGGCACAACGTCAAACCGCAGGTCGATGAAATCGAATTCCCTGATGGCAAGCGCATCATCCTGCTCGCCGAGGGCCGTCTGGTTAATCTGGGCTGCGCCACCGGCCACCCCAGCTTCGTCATGAGCGCCTCGTTCACCAATCAGGTGCTGGCCCAGATCGAACTGTGGGACAATTCGGACAACTACAAAAACGAAGTTTACGTACTGCCCAAACATCTGGATGAAAAAGTCGCGACCCTGCATCTGGACAAACTGGGCGTCAAAATGACCGTCCTGACCGACAAGCAGGCCGACTATGTAAGCTTAAGCAAAACCGGCCCGTTCAAGCCCGATCATTACCGTTATTAATATCTATCCCTCAGGCGCCGGGCGGGGCCGTCCGGCCCCTTGGCTCGCCGCATAAGCGGCGGCCCGCAGTCGCGGGCTTGGGGAACCAAGTTTAAATGGCGACAGGATATTCTCCTGTCGCCATTTTTATTTTGACTTCCAGAGACCCAGCCAAGAGAGCGGAGTGAACGCCCGGCGCATGAGGGGCTTGATCCTTAATATAGAGCTATCCTTAATCCCCACCCTTTTCTTATTGCCCGTCGCGCTTTAAGATTCTCCCCGTGTTTGATTCCCTGACCAATGCGCCTGTTCTGGCTTTCGCGTTCGGTGCTCTCGCCGTGCTGGCGCTGGCCGTGCCGTTACTGTTGTGGCTTGTAAAACGGATGCAACGACTGCAAAGCAATAATGTTCACCTGGCCAGTGACGCCGAACAGGGACGTGAAATTCTCGCCGCCGCACCTGATGGCCTTTTTATGTGGGACCATGCAAAGGGTGAGGAGCGCTGCTCACGACGACTCGCCGTTTTGCTCGGCCTGAACGCCGGGACCGGTGCCCGCTTCACTGATGTACAGGCCAAATTTGACGCGCCAGAGGCCCGCGCCCTTGAGCGCGCCGTAAATGATTTGCACGGGCAAGGGGCATCATTCGACCTGCTTTTAAAGCTGGGGGGGCGGACCATTCAGGCAACCGGAACCCGGGCCTCGACCATCGAAGGCAAACCCCTGGACGATCTGATGTGGATGCGCGATGTCAGCGAGGCGCCGCGCCCGCAACCACAAGACAAGCCATCCGCGGACACAGCCGCACACGAACATTTCCATCAATTGCTCGATACCTTGCCCATGGCGGTGTGGATCAGGGACGGCAATCTGGATGTCGTTTTTTCCAACCGTGCCGCCGCCACCATCGCCGCCAGTGATGACAGTCGGGCCCTGGCCGCGCAAGCGCGTACAGAAAACCGGCAGCAGACCCAGTTGCATACCTTTGACATGGAAGCCCAGCCCAAGCAATTCCAGGTTAGTGAAGTTCCGGCTCGTGGCTGGAGCGGCACCATCGGCTTTGCCCGGGAATATCAGGCACAAAACACACAGAGTGAGCTAAAAGTCCTCGATAACCTGAGCACCGCCATCGCCATTTTCGGACCCGAACGCAGACTGACATTTTGCAACGATGCCTACGCCTCCCTTTGGCGTTTCGATCCCGACTGGCTGGCTGGCGAGCCCTCTTTGAGTGAAATTCTCGACCGTTTGCGAGAACGCAGACAATTGCCCGAAGTCGCCGACTTCCGCGCCTTCAAGGAGCAACAAAACACTCTGTTTGACACCCTTGATAAGGCCCACGAGGAACTGCTGCATCTTCCTGACGGACGAACACTGCGCTGTGTTGTCACCCCCCACGAGCCCGCCGGTCTGGTTTATTCCTATGAAGATGTCAGTGATCGTCTTGCCCTTGAGCGTTCGTTCAAAACCCTAAACGCCGTGCAGCGCGAAACCCTGGACAATCTCTATGAAGGCATCGCCGTGTTTGGCAGTGATGGTCGGATGAAACTTTCCAATCCGGCATTTGCGGAACTTTGGAACCTTGGCGAACCCGTTCTGGCTGGTGATCCGCATCTTAGCGACATCATCAATGCGACACGCCCTCTGATCACCGGTATTGAAGACAGCAGCGATGAAAAATGGCAGGCTTATGTGAAAGATCAGGTCGCCCAGTTTAGCGGTCGTCAGGCGGCTGGCGGTCGCCTTCAATTAAGCGATGGGGCAGTCCTTGAATATTCCAGTGTGCCCCTGCCCGACGGGGCGGTGCTGCTTAGCTATCTGGATGTTTCCGATAGCGCCCGGGTCGAAGCGGCCCTGCGCCAGCGGGCCGAAGCCCTGTCCCAGGCCAACCGCCTGAAATCAGAATTCATCGCCAACGTTTCCTACGAAGTGCGCACCCCGCTGACCACCCTGAAGGGCTTTGCCGACATTCTCGCCCAGGAATATTTTGGTGATTTGAACGTCCGTCAAAAGGAATACTGTCAGGGCATTCTCGACAGTGCTCAGGGACTGACCAACGTCATCAATGACATTCTCGACATGGCCAGTATCGAAGCCGGCATGATGACCCTGGAACTCGATACGGTGGAAATTCATTCCATGCTCGCTTCGGTTCTTAACCTGACCAATGAAAGGGCGCGCCGTAAAAGCCTTGAAATCGATTTTGATTGCCCGCCTGACATCGGCTGGATTGTCGCTGACGAGAAACGTCTGAAACAGGTGCTGTTCTATTTGTTGTCCAACGCCGTCAACGTCTCCCCTGCCCGTGGAACAGTCCACCTGCAAGCCGTCCGCAGCGGCGAGAAAGATAACGCCTTTGTCAGCTTCATGATCACCAGTCTGACCAGTGGCGTCAGCCAGGCCGAGCAACTGGATATTTTCTCGACCTTCGATAATGCCGGCAATGCCGCCACACCAAGCGGTGAAGGCGTGCAGATGGGGGTCGGACTGGGGTTATCGCTGGTCCAGCGTTTCGTCGAACTGCACGGTGGCGAAGTTCAGGTCAAATCCCCACAAGGCAGGGGCACGACCATCACCTGCAGGCTTCCTGCAACCGGTGCCGGGGCGGCCCAGGAACCGGACCTGTCGGTTGTCAGCGGCTAATTCAATACAAACAGGGGAAAAATAGAACATGACATCGACAAGCTTGTTTGAAACACCCTATCAGGAACGTTTTTTCGAAGATTACATTGAAGGAATGGTTCTGACATTCGGTTCCGTGACCGTTAACGAGGCCCAAATTATTGACTTCGCCAAACGTTTTGACCCGCAGGTCTATCATATCGACCCCGATGGCGCCAAAGACACCATTTACGGCGGCGTGATCGCCAGCGGATGGCATACGGGGTCATTGATGATGAGTATGATGGTGCCGTATTATTTATCAGATAAATCGAGCATGGGTTCCCCGGGCCTGAAAAACCTGCACTGGCTGGCTCCGGTCCGCCCCGGCGATACGCTGTCCGTTCGCCTTAAGATCACTGAATGTCGGCGCTCGCAATCCAGACCTGACCGCGGCATCGTCAAATCCTTTGTCGAGGTTCTCAATCAGGACCAGGTTGTGGTCATGGATTTTAATGCCGTCAACTTCACCGCCTGTCGCGCCTAGCAGGCTGCTTGAGTATTTTGCGCATGATCGGCCGGGTTTCGGAACGGCGCAGAACTTCTTTAAACCCGGCCCGCAAAAAAACATCGGCGAACCCGACCCAGGCATAGACTGGCGGGTAGGGTTTCTTGCTTGGCTCAATCGGATAGCCTTCGAGGATAAAGGCCCCGGATTTTTCTGCAAAGTCGCAGGCCGTCTGTAGCAAGGCCAAAGATACCCCGCGTTTGCGGTGGCTTTTGTGAACAAAGAAGCACGATACCGACCATACCTTCTTATCATCAACGGGTTTTAGAATTATTGAAGATTCCAGCCTTGGGAATTTTTCCCGTGGCGCGACCTGAATCCAGCCGACGGGTTTTTTATCATCGAAAGCAACCAGCCCCGGCACTTCCCCCGACTGGAAAACAGCCTTCATGGCGCGACGGTTTTTTTCACCCATCTGTGCTTCCATCTGCTTATTGGCAAGCCGCCACAACATACACCAGCAACCACCGCAGCCACCCTTTTCGCCCATCACACCCTCGAAAGAATTCCAGGTTGCCGGGCGGATGTCGATCATGGAACGCCTTGCGTGGTCGAATATTCAAAATGTAGCTCTTCGCCCGGATGCAGGTGAGCGCGCGCCGAATGAGCCGCCGTCGCGGCTTCGGCAAACCCGCTTAAAATCAGCTTCAGCTTGCCGGGGTAATCAATGATGTCGCCAATGGCGAAAATTCCGGGCCTTGAGGTGGCCATGCTTGCCTGATCGACAGTGATGTGGTTGTGATCCAGGTTCAGACCCCAGTCGGCAATCGGGCCTATATTCTGGCTTAAGCCAAAGAACGGCAGCAGGGCGTCGGCCTCCAGGGTTCGTTGGTTACCGTCAAGATCAGCCACAACAACTGCCTGCAATTTGCTAGCGTCACCTTCGAGCCCGGCAAGCTGAAACGGCACGACCAGATCGATCACCCCGTCATCTGCCAGTTTTTGCAGTTTGTCGGCGCTGCCGGGTGCGGCCCGGAACTTTGGCCGCCTGTGGACAATCGCCAAACTCTCTGCGACATCGGCCAGCGACAGGGCCCAGTCGACCGCCGAATCGCCGCCACCGGCAATAACCACTTTTTTACCGGTGAAATCCTGGCGCTGCTTGACCAGATAATGAACGCCGACGCCAACGCCCTGGCCTTCGTAGCTCTCAATGCCCTCAAGTGGTGGCCGGTTGGGACCAAAAGCGCCGACACCGGCGGCGATGATCACCGCCCCGGCGTTGATTCGGGTGCCCTTGGTGGTTTCTACCAACCAGCGGTTTTCATCATATTCCAGCAACGTCACCACCTGTTGACCCAGATGAAACACCGGATCGAACGGGGCCACCTGGGCCTCCAGATCGCGGACCAGATCGGCGGCCATGACCTTGGGAAAGCCCGGAATGTCATAAATCGGTTTTTCCGGGTAGAGCGCTGACAACTGCCCGCCGATGGCGTCAAGGGCATCGATAACATGGCAGGACATCTTCAACATGCCGCATTCAAAAATACTGAACAACCCGGCAGGGCCGGCGCCAATGACGACAACATCCGCCGCTTCTGTCCTATTTGGTAAATTTGTCTGATTCGACATGGAAACTCCGCCATCAAAAGGGTAAACAGGTTGCGTACAATGTAACCCCAATCTGCATCATGTGAAAGGCAGAGCGACATCAGAATCGAGCTTGAGAACGAGCAGGCAACGCAGGCGCTGGCGGGCGCTTTAAGCCGCGTCGCCCGTGCCGGTGATGTGATCGCCCTAAAAGGTGACCTTGGTACTGGCAAGACGGTGTTCGCGCGCGCCTTTATCCGTGCCTTGTGTGGGGCTGATACCGAAGTGCCCAGCCCGACATTCACGCTGGTGCAAACCTATGATCTGGATGACGAACGGACCCTCCATCACTTCGACCTGTACAGACTGAAAGACCCCGAAGAAGCGCTGGAGCTGGATATCGACGATGCTTTCTCAGACGGTATTTCACTGATTGAGTGGCCCGAAAGGCTTGGCCCCTATCTGCCCCGCCAGCACCTTGAGGTGACTTTAAGTTATGGCGGATCGGAAATGCAGCGCTCATGCGTCATTTCTGCAAGCGATGAGTGGGATCAACGCCTGGCAGAGGTATCCTTATGACGGCCCGGCGAGACACCCAGATTGAAGACTTTCTTGCCAGCCAGGGCTGGGCTGAAGCCGCCCGTTCACATCTGGCGGGTGACGCTTCGTTTCGACGTTATGAGCGCATTGTTGCGGGTGATCGCGTTGCCGTATTAATGGACGCGCCGCCGCCTGAAGAAGACACCCGTCCCTTCATCAAAATCGCCCGGCACTTAAACGGCCTAGGTTATTCAGCACCGGAAATTCTGGCTACCGATGAAGAGGCTGGCCTGCTGCTTTTGGAAGATCTGGGTGACGACACCTATACCCGCGTGCTCGAAGCCGGTGGCGACGAGCAGGCTTTGTACGGGCGCGCCGTTGATGTGCTGATCGATCTGCATTCTCGCCCCATGGACGAAGCCGTCCCGCCGGGGCTACCACCTTACGGAAACGGACGCCTGCTCGATGAGGCCTTTCTGGCACCCCAATGGACCTATCCTGCCTTCACTGGCGAAGGGCTTTCAGAAGATGTGCGACGCGCCTACGGTGACATCTGGTTGCACCTTTTCTCCCTTGTCCACAACGGGCCAAAGACACTGGTGTTACGCGACTACCACGTCGATAATTTGCTATGGTTGTCAAAGCGCGATGGAATTCGGGCCTGCGGTTTGCTCGATTTTCAGGACGCCGTGGTCGGCCATCCGGCCTATGATCTGATGTCGTTACTTGAGGACGCCCGCCGCGATTTGGGCGAAGGATTAAAGACCGCCATGATGGAACGCTACCTTGCCGCCTTTCCTGATCTCGACGGTGATGCCTTCCGTACCGCCTTCAGCATTCTGGCGGCCCAGCGTCACGCCAAGGTCATCGGTATTTTTACCCGGCTTTGTCAGCGCGATGGCAAACCGGATTATCTGGTCCATATTCCCAGGGTCTGGCGGTTGTTGGAGGCGGCGCTTGAAAACCCCGCGCTTGGCGAAATGAAAGACTGGTTTGACACTCACATGCCCGCCCCCATGCGGGTTATTCCGGAGCTTCCAAAATGACGGTTCTAAAACGCGCCATGGTTCTGGCCGCCGGTTTCGGGGTGCGCCTCAGGCCGATCACCGACACCACCCCTAAACCGATGGTTCAGGTGCTGGGGCGAACCCTGATTGATCGCACCATTGACCGCCTGAAAGATGGCGGTGTCGAAAGCGTCGTCGTCAACACCCATCATTTGGGCGAAGTGGTGCACGCACATCTTAAAAAGCGCGACGATCTGGAAATCCTGTTTTCTGAAGAAGACCCGATTCTTGAAACCGGCGGCGGTATCGCCCACGCCCTTCATATGCTGGGAGACGGACCGTTTTTTGCCTGTAACGGTGATACCCTGTGGTTAAACGGATTACAAAACGCCATGACACGGATGCTGAAACATTGGGACGACGAGAAAATGGACGCCCTGCTGATGCTCCATTCGACCGTCGATGCCTATGGCTATAACGGTCTTGGTGATTTTTGTGTCGACCCGCTGGGTCTTCTTTCGCGCAGGCCCGAATGCGAGGTCTCGCCTTATCTGTTCACCGGCGTACAAATTCTCCACCCAAGGCTGTTCAAAGGCGCCCCGGAAGGAGCCTTTTCCCTGAACGTTCTGTATGACAAAGCTATGGAAAATGATCGCCTTTACGGAATGGTCCACGACGGTGAATGGTTCCATGTCGGCACCCCCGACGCATTGCAGGAGGCCGAGTCCTACATGCGGCTTCGTTACTCGGGGATCAAACACAGATGACCGGCAAGCCCGCCGTTTACACCATTGCGGCCGGGGTTCCTTTCCTTGACGCGCTGGCGGCGGGCATCCTCGAGAAAACCGGCGACGCCCCCGAAGCCCTGACAAAAGTCAGCGTATTGCTGCCGACCCGGCGCGCCTGCCGCTCTTTAAGCGAGGCTTTCCTGCGTTTAAGCGATGGCAAGCCGATGCTGCTTCCCAAAATGACGCCACTTGGTGATATTGACGAGGATGAGCTGGCTTTTGCAGATGACGACGGTTTTGGCGGCGAGACCGCCTTCGACATCCCCCCGGCAATTTCCGGTCTGCGCCGACAGTTATTGCTGAGCCGCCTGATCCTGGCCCGCAAAGACAGCCAGACCACCCCTGATCAAGCCGCCAGACTGGCCCAGGAACTGGCCCGCCTTCTCGATCAGGTGCAGACCGAAAGACTGTCTTTTGACGGCCTTGAAAAACTTGTTACCGGTGACGGCCTTTCGGGACATTGGCAACAAACCCTGGAATTCCTGACCATCCTGACCGACAACTGGCCTGCCATTCTGGCCAGCGAAGGGGTCCTCGACCCGACCCAGCGCCGCAACCAGTTGTTGGATACGCAAGCGGCGTTATGGCGTGACAAACCGCCGGATGGTCTTGTCATCGCTGCCGGTTCAACCGGCTCGATCCCGGCCACCGCCGACCTGCTTAAAGTCATCGCCGAAATGCCGGGCGGCATGCTGGTATTGCCGGGCCTGGACACGGACGCCGATGAGCGTGTCTGGGAAGCCCTTGAGCCGACCCATCCGCAATACGGACTGGCTAAATTGCTTAACACTTTAGCTGTCGATCGTGGCGATGTCACAGACTGGCCGTCGCCTGTGAAAGCCGTTGCCCCGCCATCACGAGCCCACCTTATCAATGACGCCCTGATCCCGGCCAGCGTCACCGACAGTTGGCAAGACAGGCCGGAACCGGACACGACAGCGCTTGATGGCGTGACCACGATAGAAGCCGACAGTGAACGCACCGAAGCCGGAATGATCGCCCTGACCATGCGGCAAGTTCTTGAAACAAAGGGAAAAACCGCAGCCCTTGTGACACCGGACAGAGCCCTGGCCAGAAGGGTCACTGCCGAACTTGGGCGTTGGCATATTGACGTCGATGATTCCGCGGGGCGACCCTTGGCAGAAACACCAGCGGGCGTCTTTCTGCGCCTGTGCGCCCGCGTTATCACTGACGACATGGCCCCTGTCGGGCTGCTCGCCCTGCTCAAGCATCCATTTGCAGCCGCCGGGATGAGCCCTGTCGCCTTCCGCGCTCAGGTGCGGCATCTTGAACGAACGCTCCTGCGCGGACCAAGACCCGGACCCGGCTTTGACGGGTTGCGTACCGCCTTGACCGAGGTAAAGCCAGACAAGGTTCGCGGGCTGGATCAGTTTATTGATTGTCTTGAGGGGGTGTTTGGCCGCTTCAATGACAAGGCGACACCGTTAAAATATCTGCTTAAAGCACATGTAGATTTAGCCGAAGCTCTTGCCGCCAGTAACGAGAAGGTCGGTGCGTCCCGGCTTTGGGCGCATGAAGATGGCGAGGCGCTTGCGGGTTTCATTGCCGAACTGAGTGACGCCGCAGACACTCTTGATGATGTTGAGCCCTGGCAATACCCGGCCCTTTTCGATGCCTTGCTGGGACCGCGTGCCCACCGCCCTCGTTACGGGCGCCACCCCCGCCTGCATATCTGGGGGCTTCTTGAAGCCCGCCTGCAGCACGCCGATGTGATGATCCTTGGCAGCCTCAATGAAGGCAGTTGGCCACCCGAAGCCCAGGCCAGCCCATGGATGAGCCGACCCATGCTTGAGGCGTTCGGGCTTTCCCAGCCGGAACGTCGCCTCGGCCTGACCGCCCATGATTTCACGCAAGCCGCGTCAGGGCGCCACGTTATTATCAGCCGCGCCGCCCGCAGCGGTGGCTCACCGAGCGTACCTTCACGCTGGCTGCTCCGGCTGCAAACCCTGATCAAGGGAACAGTGCTTGAAGAGACCTTACGCCCGCAAACTGAAATCCGGCAGCTGTTTGCCGCCATCGACCTGCCTGAGCACACGCTTGAGCCCGCCGAACCGTTGCCAAAACCGCCGCTTTCCAGCCGCCCCCGCGAGATGTCCGTATCCCAGATCGAGACCTGGATACGCGATCCTTATTCGATTTACGCCCGCCGCATTCTTGACCTCAATGTTCTTGATCCCATTGACGCCGATCCGGGGGCTGCCGAACGGGGCATTGTCGTCCATGAGGCGCTGGATCGTTTCATCAAACTTTGGCCGGATGACTTTCCCGAAAAAGCCTATGATGAATTGCTGCGGGTCGGTGCAGAAGTTTTCGACGAGCAAATGACCAATGCCGCCGTTCGCGCTTTCTGGTGGCCCCGTTTCGAGCGTATTGCCGACTGGTTTATTGATAACGAACGCCAGAAACGTCTCTCCGGACGAACACCGCTTAAGACCGAAACCAGCGCCGAGATGACGTTTTCCGCTCCCGGTGGTGACTTTACCCTGAAGGCGCGTGCCGACCGCATTGACCGCTTAAAGGATGGCGGGCTGGCCATTATCGATTACAAAACCGGTGGCGTGCCTTCCAAAAAACAAATGCTCAGCGGCCTGACCCCGCAATTGACTCTGGAAGCGGCAATGGCCGCGGCGGGTAATTTTGGCGGCGTCACCGCCCAGGATGTTGCCGAACTTGTCTATATGCAGCTTTCGGGTGGACGCGAACCCGGCAAGGAAAGCGGTGTATCCGAAGATGTCGAAACCCTGGCTGGCGACGCCCTGCAGGGATTGCAAAAACGGGTCGCCGATTTCGATGACGAAAGCACCCCCTACCTGTCGCGCCCCATCCCGATGTTTTCCAGCCGTTTCGGTGACTATGACCATCTCGCCCGGGTCAAGGAATGGATGGCCGGAGACGACGGGGAGGACGAACGATGAACGCCCCGCAAACCCGCACTGGCCCCCAGGTAACAGCGGCTGACCCACAAGTATCGGTCTGGGTATCAGCCAATGCCGGGACCGGCAAAACCCAGGTCCTGACTGATCGCATCACCCGGCTTTTGCTCGAAGGGGTTCGCCCGGAGCGTATCTTGTGCTTGACGTTCACCAAAGCCGCCGCCGCCGAAATGGCGACCCGCCTCTCCGAGCGCCTGGGCGCTTGGGCGGTGGCCCGGGAAAGTGATCTGAGGGCCGAAATTTCCGCACTTCTCGGCAAACCCCCTGAAGATGATTTACTGGCCCCGGCCCGCAGGCTGTTCGCCGAAACCCTCGATGTACCCGGCGGCCTGAAAATCCGCACCATCCACGCGTTTTGCGAATCCCTGCTTGGCCGCTTCCCTGTCGAGGCGGGTATCGCGCCGCATTTCTCCGTGATTGACGAACGCACCGCCGCCGAATTGATGGCGGAGGCCCGCAACCATCTACTGGGACAGGCCGTGCAGGAAGAATCCGGCAATGTCGCGGCCGCCTTAAGACTTATGGCGAGCTTGCTGAATGAAGAAAGTTTCACCCGCCTGATGACCGATCTGTCGTCCAAGCGGTCGCATTTGCGTGGTTTGTTTGTTCGCTATGGTTCAGGCCAAGGCGTCATCGAGGCGGCACGGCGGGCCATGGGTCTGGAACAAGGGGAGAGCCCGCAAACGATCATCGAAGACGCTTGCAAAGATGTCAGCTTCGACAAGCAGGCCCTGACGGGAGCGGCGGAAGCGCTTTTGCAAGGCACCGCGAAAGAACAGAAACAGGCCGCTGCTTTTCAAGCCTGGCTAATAAGTGACACCGGCACCCGCTGTCAACAGTTTGAAGATAACTATCAGCTTGTTTTTCTGACAAAAACCAATACCGAACGCAAAACCCTGATGACCAAAAAAGTTGCTGACGCTCATCCTGACAGCCTTCAGGCCATGCTCGATGAACAGGCCCGTCTGATGGCAATCAATGCCCGCATCCGGGCGGCAAGAGTTTTTCAGGCCAGCGAAGCCCTTATTCACATCGGCCACCGCCTGCTTGATACATTCGAGAACCTGAAAGAAGCGCGCGCCCTGCTCGACTACGACGATTTGATCCTCAAAGCCCGCGACCTGTTGCAAGCCGAAGGCGGTGCCTCATGGGTCCATTACAAGCTCGATGGTGGCCTCGACCACATTCTGGTCGATGAAGCCCAGGACACCAGCCCCGAACAGTGGGATGTGATCAAGGCGTTGGCCGGGGACTTTTTTGCGGGTGCCGGAGCCCGCGAAGGAGAACGCACGGTCTTTGCCGTCGGTGACGAAAAGCAATCGATCTACAGCTTCCAGGGCGCCGACCCGTTCATGTTTGGCCACATGAGTGAGTATTTCAAAAACCTCGCCAGCGACGCCGGAAAAATCTTCTCGCCGGTGGAGTTGGAAAGATCCTATCGTTCGACCAAATCGGTATTGAGGACCGTTGATGATGTTTTCAGCCATGACACCGCGCGCCAAGGGCTGACATTCGATAACAAGCCGATTACCCATCACTGGGCGCGGGACGGTCAGGCCGGATTGGTCGAACTGTGGCCGACCATGAAACCGGGCGAGGCCATCGAAGTTAAGCCCTGGGACGCACCGCTTGATCGGGTCGCCGTCGATAGCCCGGAAGACCGCATGGCCGTTCGTATCGCTGACACCATCGCCGGCTGGCGCGAAAGCGGCGAGGAATTGCTATCGGCGGGACGATCCATTCGCGAGAGCGATATTATGATTTTGGTTCGCCAGCGCGGCAGCTTCGCCGAAAAAATGGTCAATACCCTAAAAGGGCGCGGCATCCCTGTCGCCGGGGCCGACCGTATGGTCTTGAGCGAACAACTGGCGGTCATGGATTTGCTGGCGTTGGGGCGTTTTTTGTTATTGCCCGAAGACGATCTGACCCTGGCCGTTGTCCTGAAAGGGCCACTGTTCGGCTTTAACGATAACGAAGACCTGTTCCCCCTTTGCCATAAGCGCACCGGCACCCTTTGGACGGCGCTCAAAGCAGCCGCTGCCGACAATCCCAAATACGCCGAGGCGACAGACCGCCTGTCGGAATTTCTGGCCCGGGCCGATTTTATGCCGCCCTTTGAGTTTTATGCTCAGGTGCTCGGGCCCGAAGGTGGCAGACGCCAGTTGCTTGCCCGCCTGGGCACGGAAGCCGATGATCCGATTGATGAGTTTTTAGGGTTGGCGCTGGATTACGAGCGTGAACATGTGCCCTCGTTGCAGGGATTCTTAAGCTGGATCGAAGCCGGTCGAACCCAGATCAAACGCGATCTTGAAACGGGTCAGGGGAAAGTCCGTGTCATGACCGTGCATGGATCAAAAGGATTACAGGGCAATATTGTCTTTTTGCCTGATACCTGTTCGGTGCCGACGGCGCGACATGAATCAAAATTGCGCTGGGTTCGTGATCCCGAAAAAGCGCTGCTGTGGGCCCCCCATAAGGATCAGGAAGAAAGCCTGACAGCCGCCCTTTCCGAAGACGCCGCCGACAAACGGGCCCAGGAATACCGCCGCCTGTTATATGTAGCCATGACCCGGGCCCGGGACAGGCTCTATATCGGCGGCTGGGAAGGCAGGAACAAACCGCACGAGGATTGCTGGTACAATTTGATTGAAACCGCCTTTGAAGGTGTCGCTGAAAACGTCACCCTGCCCGGCGGCGAAACCGTCCTCAGGGTATCAAATCAGCAAGACGCAGAACCTGATGGCAAACCTGAGAGCGATGTCGCAGGTCCCGGCGATCCTGTCACCCTGCCGGATTGGGCCTTGCAGCCACCGGCTGGGGAACCCGAACCGGCGACGCCCTTAAGCCCGTCACGCCTGTCAGAAGATACAGAACCCGCTGTGCGTTCGCCCTTTGATGGCGATGACGGGGCACGCTTCAAACGCGGCACCCTGATCCACCGCCTGCTTGAAAGCCTGCCGTCGATCTCGCCGGGCAACTGGCGGACAGCGGCGGCGACATACCTGTCCCGGCCCGTGCATAACCTTGAGCCCGACCAGCAAGGCGCCATCACGGGTGAGGTCATGGCGGTTCTTGAAAATCCTGAATTCGCCGCCCTGTTTGGACCGGGTTCCCTGGCTGAAGTGCCCATAAGCGGCTTGATTAAGGGGCGAACAGTATCAGCCCGCATCGACCGGCTGACTATCGGCGATAACAACATCACGATCATCGATTACAAGACCAACAGGCCGCCACCGGCCAACCCTGATGACGTTGCACCAGCCTATTTGGGGCAAATGGCGCTCTATCGGTCGTTGTTACGACTGATCTATCCGGGCCGCTCTGTCAGCTGTATTCTGGCCTGGACCGATGGTCCGCGCCTGATGTCTTTGCCCGATGACATTCTTGATCAGTACGCACCTTGACGAAGGGGAAACGGCTGCCTAGATTCAGGTAAGATTCTTCTGATCAACAGATCAGCTTATTTTAAAGATTTTGATAGGACCCAGTAGATGCAGATAGCCGTCACCGATGATTCGTTTGAAGCCGACGTTAAGAATTCTTCCTTGCCGGTTATCGTTGATTTTTGGGCGGAATGGTGCGGCCCCTGCAAACAGATCGCCCCGGCCCTGGAAGAAATCGCCGCCGAAATGGAAGGCAAAGTGACCGTTGCCAAGCTCAATATTGACGAAAACCCGACCGTTCCCTCGCAGTATGGTGTGCGCGGCATTCCAACGTTGATGTTATTTAAGGACGGCCAGGTCGCGGCGACAAAAATTGGCGCTCTGCCAAAAGGGAAACTGGTCGAGTGGGTTCAGTCGGTCATCTGATTTTTAACTTTTAAGCCTCAAGTAAGGCCAAAACCGCCCTAACGGGTGGGTCTTTTGGGCGTGCATCTCACCATACGGAAAGTGGTATGGCCCTAGGTCCAAACGCTGACTATATCTCTCGCGATACAAACAACAACCGTGAGAGAACCCCTGCCATGGCCATTACATCCTTTAATCCGCCCAGGCGTGTCCTGATGGGCCCCGGCCCTTCCGATGTTCATCCACGGGTGCTGCAAGCCATGGCGCGACCGACCATCGGCCACCTTGACCCGGCCTTCGTCACCATGATGGAGGAAATCAAGGAATTACTTCGCTACGCCTTTCAAACCGAGAATGATCTGACCCTGCCCGTATCGGCACCCGGGTCCGCTGGCATGGAAACCTGCTTCGTCAATCTGATTTCACCCGGCGACACTGTTATCGTTTGCCAGAACGGCGTCTTTGGTGGCCGCATGAAGGAAAACGTCGAACGAATGGGTGCAAAGGCGGTGATGGTCGAAGATCAATGGGGCAAGGCCGTTGATGTGAGCAAAGTCGAAGACGCCCTGAAAGCCAACCCGGGAGCCAAGGCGCTGGCCTTTGTCCACGCCGAAACGTCAACAGGCGTGCTGTCCGACGCGGCGGTACTGTGCGCCCTGGCCGCCGAACATGGTGCTCTGTCCATCGTCGACGCAGTTACTTCACTAGGCGGTTGCCCTGTTCTGGTTGATCAGTGGGGTGCGGACGCGGTTTATTCGGGTTCGCAGAAATGCCTGTCTTGCGCGCCGGGAATCTCCCCGGTAACCTTCAGCGACAAGGCTGTCCAGGTCATCAGGGACCGCAATACCCCGGTACAAAGCTGGTTTTTGGATCTGTCGCTGGTCATGAATTACTGGAGCGAAGGCGACGATGCGCCGCGCACCTACCACCACACGGCCCCGGTAAATGCCCTGTATGGCCTTCACGAATCACTGGTTATGCTGCGCGAAGAAGGCATCGAAGCGGCCTGGACACGCCACCGCAAGAACAGCGACGCCTTGCGCGCCGGTTTTACAGGCCTTGGTCTGGAACTGTTGGTCGATGAGAAAGAGCACCTGCCGCAGCTAACGTCCGTCAAGGTTCCCGAAGGCGTCGACAAGCCCGAGGTTCGTCGCCGCCTGCTTGAAAACTATGATCTGGAAATCGGCGCTGGTCTGGGCAGCCTGGCTGGCAAGGTCTGGCGTATAGGTCTTATGGGCGACAGTTCAACCCCGGCACACGTCATCCTGGCTTTAAGCGCCATGGAAGGCACCCTTGGCGACATGGGCGTGGACATCATCAAAGGCAAGGCCGTGCCGGTGGCACAGAGTATTCTGTTTGCCGGGTAACGCTCAGGCGTTGTCTTTCAATACAGTTCCAGCCAGATAAAGTGATCCCGCGATCAGTACGCGGGCTGGTTGCCCCTGCTTGATGATATCCGCGAGGGCCGCCGCCACACTTTCTGCCGGGGCCGCCTCCATGCGCCAAGTTAAGGCCGTGCTGGAGACTTCCTCGGCGCTTAGGCTATTTTCCTCACCCGGTATGGTGACGCCGCGAAACTGACCCAGACGGCCTTCCAGACTGGTCAGGAAGTCACTCGGATCTTTCGAGTTGAGCATCCCGAAAATCATATGTAGCGGTTCGTCGCGCCACCCGCGTGCATGGGAAGCAATGGTTTTTGCGGCCGCCGCGTTATGGCCGCCGTCGAGCCACAATTCCCAGCCTTCGGGCAACATATCAACCAGGGGACCACTTTTCAGGCGTTGCAGGCGGGCCGGCCAGTCGACACTTCTTAAGCCTAAGGCGATGGAGCTGTCGGGAACAGTAAAGCCTTCAAGACGGTCCAGTGCGGCAATGGCAAGACCGGCGTTCCTGAGCTGGTGTGAACCTGCAAGAGCAGGCCTGCAAAATTCGCGGCTCGTCTTTTCACCGTCGCGGGTGCTTTCAAAGACCATGCCGCCTGTCGATTTGCGCACATGCCAGTCCTTGCCTTCAATTGATAAAGGCGCTCCGGCATCTTCAACCAGTGTACGGAATTTCTTTTCCACCTTGCGTTCCTGCTTGGCCGAAAGGCAAGGAACACCCGGCTTCACAATACCGGCCTTTTCGGTGATGATTTCAAGCAGGGTCTCACCCAGGTATTGCTGATGATCCATGGACACCGGGGTGATGACTGTCAGGGCCGGTTTGTCGATAACATTGGTCGCATCCAACCTGCCCCCAAGCCCGGTTTCCAGCAACACCACATCGGCAGGGGTTTTAGAGAACGCCAAATAAGCAGCCGCCGTGGTGATTTCAAAATAGGTAATCGGATCACCGGCGTTGACGTTTTCACACTCTTCAAGAACGCTCGCCAGATGGTCATCTTCAATCAGTGAGCCTGCAAGCCGGATTCGCTCGTTAAAGCGCACAAGATGTGGCGAGGAATAGACATGGACCTTGTAACCGGCGGCTTCCAGCATCGCCCGCATGAACGCGATCAGCGATCCCTTGGCGTTGGTCCCGGCGACATGAACGACCGGCGGCAACTGCCGTTCGGGATGGCCCAGACGCGCAAGCAAGGTTTCAACCCGACCCAAAGTCAGATCGATAACCTTGGGATGTAGATCCATCAAACGGTCTAAAATGGCGTCGCCGTCAATCAGCGGGGCTCTCCAACGCCGGGACGTCAGCAACAACCGGTGGAATTGCAAGCACGTCACCTGCCGGGCCGGTATTGATGAGCAGGCCAATCACCCGGACAAGGGTGTCGCGTAAATCCTGGCGGCGGACCACCATATCGACCATGCCATGATCGAGAAGATATTCGGCGCGCTGGAACCCTTCGGGTAATTTTTCGCGGATTGTCTGTTCAATAACACGGGCGCCCGCAAAACCGATAACAGCCCCGGTTTCGGCAATCGCCACATCGCCAAGCATGGCGAAGGAGGCTGAGACACCGCCCGTGGTCGGGTCAGTCAAAACCACAATGTAGGGAAGCCCTGCTTCCTTGACTTCCTCGACGGCAATGGTCGTTCTGGCCATTTGCATCAGCGACAAGATGCCTTCCTGCATACGCGCACCGCCGGACGACGGCACCACGATCAACGATGCATCCTGAACCACGGCAAGACGGGCGGCGGAGACCAACCCTTCACCGACGGCAACACCCATGGAGCCACCCATGAACGAAAAATCGAGGGCGGCAATAACGACATTAAGTCCGCCCATCCGTCCGTGGGCGACAATCAACGCATCCTTAAGGGTGGTTTTGGCCTGTGCTTCTTTCAGGCGGTCGGTATATTTGCGCCGGTCACGGAATTTCAGCGGATCGGCAATGGCATCGGCCAGTTCGATGCTTTGATATTTGCCATCATCAAACAGGATTTTCAGGCGCGCCTCGGCGCTTAAGCGCATATGGTGACCACAATGCGGGCAAACCCGTAAATTTTGTTCCAGATCACGGTGAAAGATCATTTCTTCACAACTGGGGCACTTGTGCCAAAGATTGTCGGGAATTTCTTTCTGACCGCCGACCAGCCGTTTGAGCTTCGGGCGAACAATATTTTTCAACCAGTTCATATAGGCGATCCTTTTCTGACACCTTGCGCCAGATCGCGGACAAATCCCAGCGCCTTGTCAACCAGCCCGGCTTGCGCCTTGCCATCATGATCCAGACTGGCGGCGATGACGTTGACCAGTGCGGAACCGACAACGGCGGCGTCGGCAATTTCGGCAACGGCGGCGGCTTGTTCAGGTGTGTTGATGCCAAAGCCTACGGCAATTGGTAAATCAGTGTGTGATTTCAATCTCTTGTAAGCGGTCGCGATGTCAGCGGCGGAAGCCGAGGCGGTGCCGGTGATACCGGTGATGGAGACGTAATAGACAAATCCGCTGGCCTTTTCCATAACCCGCGGCAGGCGTACGTCATCGGTTGTCGGCGCTGTCAGGAAAATGAAATTAATACCGGCGGCCAGTGCAGGCACGCACAATTCGCTTTCTTCTTCCGGCGGCAGATCAACAACAATCAGGCCATCGACACCGGCCTCTTTGGCGTCTTTAAGAAATTTATCGACCCCGTAAATATAAATAGGGTTGTAGTAGCCCATCAGAATAATCGGCGTCTCATCGTCTTCGCTGCGGAAGGCGCGCACCATGTCGAGAGTCCGCTCCATGGTATGGCCACCCTTCAAGGCGCGATTTGAACCCAACTGAATTGCCGGGCCGTCGGCCATGGGGTCGCTGAAGGGCATCCCCAGTTCAATCAAGTCGGCCCCGGCCTTACCGATACCCATCAGAAGTTCCAGGGATGTGTCATAATCGGGATCACCGGCGCTTGAAAATGTGACAAGTCCGCCGCGACCCTCTTCGGCCAATTTGGCGAAGCGTTTAGCGATTCTTTCTTCCATCATTCGACCCCGAAGGTCATGCCGGTGGCGCTGGCCACCGTGTTGAGATCCTTGTCACCGCGGCCACTCATATTCATGACGATAACGTGATCGGACGGGTAACTTGCGGCGATTTTCATGACATGGGCGATGGCGTGCGCGGATTCCAGGGCCGGGATGATACCTTCAAGGCGGGTGCACAATTGAAAGGCCTCAATCGCCTCGTCGTCAGTGATCGAGACATACTGGGCCCGTCCGATGTCATGCAGCCAGGAATGCTCCGGTCCGATGCCGGGGTAATCAAGGCCTGCGGAAATGGAGTGGGCTTCGGTAATTTGCCCGTCATCGTCCTGCAACAGGTAGGTGCGGTTGCCGTGTAATACACCGGCCCTGCCAGCGCTAAGCGAAGCCGCGTGCGCGCCGGTTTCGATGCCCTTGCCAGCCGCCTCGACAGCGATGATTTCCACGTCCTTGTCATCAAGGAACGGGAAGAACAATCCCATGGCGTTTGAGCCGCCACCGATACAGGCGACCAGGGTATCGGGAAGTTTGCCTTCGCTTGCGAGAATCTGTTCGCGGGTTTCCTCGCCTATAACCGACTGGAAATCCCGGACCATGGCCGGAAACGGGTGTGGACCGGCGACGGTTCCAATAATGTAAAAAGTATCATCCACGTTGGCGACCCAGTCACGCAGGGCTTCGTTGAGGGCGTCTTTCAGGCTTTTTGAACCGGCGGTGACGGGCCTGACCTCGGCCCCCAGCATTTGCATACGAAACACATTAGGTGCCTGACGTTCAATGTCCTTGGCCCCCATGTAAACAACGCAAGGAAGGTCGAACAGGGCGCAGACCGTCGCTGTCGCAACGCCGTGCTGACCGGCGCCGGTTTCGGCGATGATGCGGGTTTTGCCCATACGCTTGGCCAGCAGGATCTGGCCGATGCAGTTGTTGATCTTGTGGGCGCCGGTGTGATTGAGGTCCTCGCGCTTGAAGTACACTTTGGCGCCGCCAAGCTGCCTGGTCAGGCGTTCGGCAAAATAGAGCGGGCTCGGTCGGCCAACGTACTGGGCGAAGTAATAGTCCATCTGGCTGGCGAATTCGGGATCGTCCTTGGCCGTCTCATAAGCTTGCTCAAGCTCGAGAATGAGCGGCATCAGGGTTTCGGCGACAAAGCGTCCGCCATAAATGCCAAAACGTCCGTCTTCATCGGGTCCGGCCCGGAATGTGTTGAGTGTGTTCATCGTCATAAGCCGCGTAATAAACCATAAAGTGGGGCGAGATCAAAGAGTTCCCGCCAAGGCCAGCAATTCTTTTATTTTTTCAGGGTTTTTAACGCCAGGCTCGTCTTCGACGCCGCTCGATACATCGACAGCCGTCGCACCACTGGTGGTGATCGCCTCGGCCAGATTTGAAGCCTCCAGGCCACCGGCCAGCATCCACGGCAATAACCATTCCTGATCGGCAATCAGTCGCCAGTCAAACGAAAGCGCATTGCCGCCCGGACGATCCGCCCCCGGTGGCGGTTTGGCATCAAACAACAACCTGTCAGCAGTGATTTCATAAAGCCTGGCTGTCGCAATATCTTCGTCGCTGGCAATGGCCACCGCCTTCATCACCGGCAGTTTGAAACGTTCCTTGATCTGGGCCACCATGCCCGGCGTCTCGGCCCCGTGAAGTTGCAGCATATCGAGACTGCCGGTGGCGACGGCGGCGGCAATTTCATCAAATGACGCATCGACAAACAGGCCGACGCGGGTGATTGCGGCGGGTACCGGCATACTCAAAGCGGCCATCACATCCGGGGTTACGGCGCGCGGCGAAGCGGCAAAGAAAACAAAGCCGACATGGCTGGCGCCACCCTGAACGGCGGCGCGGACGGCTGCCGGTGTGCTCAGGCCACAAATTTTTACGTTGATGGTCACGACACCCCAGCGGCGATTTCGGCGGCGATCTTGTCGGCCGCTTCGACCGGATCGGCGGCACCGGTGATGGGACGGCCAATAACCAGATAATCAGCGCCAATGGCGATGGCGGCGGCCGGGGTGACGATCCGTTTCTGGTCGTCGCTGGCAGCCCACTTGGGCCTGATGCCAGGCACCACCAGCTTGAAGTCCTTGCCCAGATGCTCGCGCAGGTCCTCGACCTCGCGGGCCGAACAGACAACACCGTCGAGGCCACTGTATTGAGCCAGGGTGGCCAGTCTGAGAACCTGATCGGGAACCGCACTGTCGACGCCAACATCTTGCAAATCACTTTCATCCATGGATGTCAGAACGGTGATCGCAATCAGCAAAGGGCGTCCTTCTCCGGCTTCGGCGACGGCCTGTGCTGCGGCACGCATCATCACTTCGCCGCCCGACGCGTGAACATTCAGTATGTACGGTTTTAGTGGCAGCGCCGCGCGTACAGCCCCAGCAACCGTGTTGGGGATGTCGTGGAATTTGGTATCCATAAAAACCGGCATCCCGCATTCGGTAACCGCCCTGACCCCATCGGGGCCACAGGCGGTGAAAAATTCCTTGCCGACCTTCATGCCGCCAACGTGGCCACTAAGGCTTTTGGCCAAGCTCAGGGCATGGGCCAGATCAGTAGTGTCCAGCGCGACAAAGGTTCGTTCGTGAGGAAGAATTTTACTCATAACCGATTTATTAACCGTTTGCGCAGGCAAAGGCCAGCACGGTGATGGCAGTGTTTATGCTGCGTCTTTTTTTGTCAGCAAAGGAACAGCTGAAACCGGGGCGGAGGGTTGATCCTCGGCGAGGGTGGTTTCAAGTTTTTTGATTCGCTCGCGAAGAAGCCCTTCTTCACGTTTGGAATTTTCCAGCATCCGCATCAATTGACGATTGCGGGCGCGCCTGCCACCGGCGGCGGCGAATGAAACGATGGCGCCCGCCAAAAAGCCGACAACAGCGGCGGCCAGCACAGCGGCAAAGACGGGAACGTCGAGGCTATAGGATGTCGGCCACAAGTTCAGATGAACCATGCCACGGTTGGATATCGTAAAGGCAACGACGACCGCCGCCAGCGGAACCATTAAAATCCATGAAAGGAAACGGGCCACGAAATTCTACCCGTTGAGTTTTTCGCGAAGTTGTTTACCGGTTTTAAAATACGGAATGTGTTTTGAGGCAACATTGACCGCTTCACCGGTGCGCGGGTTGCGACCAACCCTGGAACCACGCTGCTTGACGGAGAATGCACCGAAACCACGTAATTCGACCCGGTCCCCACCTGCCAACGCCGTCGTGATTTCATCGAAGATGGTGGTCACGATCCGTTCCACATCCCTTTGGTAAAGGTGCGGGTTTGCATCAGCCAGACGCTGGATCAATTCAGATTTAGTCATCGCCGCCTACCTCCATCCATCGTTTGAGCCAGCATTTGGCCCGGATACTTAGACTTACCACCTCTCAGGGTGCCAAAGCGAGATCAAGCCGTCAAGTGTAAGTCTTTCTGAAAACAGTGTTTTTCCGACCAATCCGTTAATAAAGTTCTGCCAGGCCTGCCCCGGACGCTCGATAACGACGTTGCGAATGGCAAGGCCAGCGGGGATTTCCCTTGTTTTCTCAAGCCAGTCAACAGCCTCGGTCTCGCTGCCGATCGCGTCAATCAAACCATTGGCCAAAGCCTGTCGGCCACTGTAGACGCGGCCGTCGGCCAGGGCTTTTGCCTGCCCCAAATCCATGTTGCGGCGTTCGGCAACCATCTCGACAAACATCCCGTACATATCCATGACCACGTCCTTGATCGCCTGACGGGCTGCAGGTGTGGTGACTTCCAGCGGATTGGGCTGGGCCTTCAAGGGACCGCTCTTGATGGTGTCGGGCTTGACGCCGATCTTTTCCAGCAAGCCCGTTACATCGGCGGTTTGCATCAACACGCCGATGGAACC
This sequence comes from Rhodospirillaceae bacterium, assembly GCA_018662005.1. Classification (NCBI taxonomy): domain Bacteria; kingdom Pseudomonadati; phylum Pseudomonadota; class Alphaproteobacteria; order Rhodospirillales; family Rhodospirillaceae; species Rhodospirillaceae bacterium. The sequence continues at coordinate 112,419 of JABJHA010000027.1, forward strand.
GGTGAGCGAGCCTTCACGGGCAAACAGATGATCGGTGCCAAGGGCCGTCATATAACCTGCCGACGTAGCCATCGAGCCCATTACCGCGACAACCGGCTTCTCGGTGCCGACCGCCCTTAACTGGTGATACAGGCTTTCACCGCCAACAATGGTGCCGCCGGGGCTGTCGATCCTGACGATCAGCGCCAGTACCTCTGCATCGCTTTTTAGCTCATCCAGTGCCTGTTCGCGATCCAGATCATCAACCAGTATGCCGCTGACGTTCAGGCGCGCGATATGGTCACCACCGGTGATGTTTTTGATATCGGTAAATGTGGAAAGGGCAACCCCGCCAATAATAACAAGGGCGACAATCCGCCACAGCAAAAGGCGGCGTTTCAGGCGCTGGCGTTCGACCAGGTAATCAGCATCGAGTGACATCTTCCCTCCGCTGCTAAAATTCAAAAGCCGGAACGGGCCTGAAGCTGATTAAAGAAACCCGCTTCAGGCCGCAACCGGATACAAAGAGGATTATTTCTCTTCGTCTTTCTTTGTCGTTTTCTTGGCGGCAGCCTTTTTCGGGGCTGCTTTCTTGGCTGCTGCCTTTTTAGGTGCTGCTTTCTTTGCCGCAGGCTTTTTCGCCGCCGGCTTTTTAGCCGCAGCCTTCTTCGCTGCCGGTTTTTCTTCTTCAGCGTCGCCGGTTGCCTCATCGGCTTCTTCATCGGCTTTGCTAGCCTTTTTCGCTGCGGCTTTCTTTGGCGCAGCCTTCTTGGCCGGTTTTTCTTCTTCGGTGTCGGCAGTGTCCTGCTTTTCCCTGATCGCCGCACCCAGAATATCACCCAGCGATGCGCCGGAATCCGAAGATCCGAATTCCTTCATCGCTTTCTTTTCTTCTGCGGCTTCAAGGGTTTTGACAGACAGGGTCAGCTTGCGGCTGGCACTGTCGATCTGCATGATCTTGGCATCAACCTTGTCGCCCGTGGCAAACCGGTCAGGACGTTGCTCGCTGCGTTCACGCGACAGGTCTCCTTTACGAATAAAGCCTGTCAGGCCTTCGCCAACTTTGACTTCAATGCCGCCATCGGTAATAGCGCTAACCGTACAGGTAACGACCGCTCCCTTCTTCAGGGTTGCGATTTCACCCTTGAACGGATCTTCCGTCAGTTGTTTGATGCCAAGTGAAATACGTTCCTTCTCGATATCAACATCAAGAACCTTGGCCTTGACCATATCGCCCTTTTTGTATTCAGCCAGGGCATCCTCGCCGGATTTATCCCACGACAGGTCGGAAAGATGGGCCATACCATCGATGCCACCGGCAAGGCCGATGAACAGACCGAATTCGGTGATGTTCTTGATCTCGCCTTCGACTTCCGAACCGGTGGTGTGATTTTCGACGAAATCTTCCCACGGGTTGGAACCACACTGCTTGAGACCAAGCGAGATGCGGCGCTTTTCGGGATCGGTGTCGAGGACCATGACTTCGACTTCCTGGCTGGTCGAGACGATTTTGCCGGGATGGATGTTCTTTTTGGTCCAGCTCATTTCCGAAACATGGACCAGGCCTTCAACGCCGGGTTCAAGTTCGACAAATGCGCCGTAGTCGGTGATGTTGGTGATACGACCGTTGAACTTGGCGCCAACCGGGAATTTCCCGTCAACACCTTCCCACGGATCGGCTTCAAGCTGTTTCATGCCAAGCGAGATGCGCTGGGTTTCGGCATTGAAGCGGATAACCTGAACGTTCAGGGTCTGGCCGATCTGCAGGGCTTCGGACGGATGGTTGATACGACGCCAGGCGATGTCGGTAACGTGCAGCAGGCCATCGACGCCACCCAGATCGACGAATGCGCCGTAATCGGTGATGTTTTTGACGACGCCTTCCAGAACCTGACCCTCGGTCAGGTTGGAAATCAGCTCGCCACGCTCTTCGGCGCGGGTTTCTTCAAGTACGGCGCGGCGCGAGACAACGATGTTGTTGCGCTGGCGATCCATTTTCAAAATCTGGAACGGTTGCGGCGTGCCCATCAACGGCGAGATATCGCGAACCGGGCGAATATCAACCTGTGAGCCCGGCAGGAAGGCGACGGCGCCGGAAAGATCGACAATGAAGCCGCCCTTGACGCGCCCGAAGATCACACCGTTGACACGTTCGGTGGCATTGAACGAGGTTTCAAGCTCGCTCCAGGCCTCTTCACGACGGGCCTTCTCGCGGCTCAGGCGGACGATGCCTTCTTTATCTTCATAGCGCTCGACAAATATGTCGATGGTGTCGCCAACATTAATGACCGTGTCCTGACCGGGAACGGCGAATTCTTTTAAATCAACGCGCCCTTCGGATTTCAATCCGACATCGATGGTCGCGGCGTCGCCGTCAACGGCAACGACAGTGCCTTTTACGACTGACCCTTCAAACGGGTTGCCGGCACCAAGTGATTCATTGAGGAGGTCGGCGAAATTTTCGCCAGTATCGAACGGGGTTTCTTCTGTGCTTGCCTGATTTGCAGGAGCCATGATCTGGTATCCTTATAAAAAATATTCTTCCGGCCAGCCGGTTGGTTCCGGCGGTCTTTCAGCGGAAACAGTTAAAGCCACCCCACACCACGCGAGGAAGCCGTCTTTTCGTCTTGTCTCAAGTGCTCCGGGTTTCGATGAAATCCAGCGCCGCAGCAAAAGCCTGATCGGCGTCCAGATCACTGGTATCGAGCACAAGTGCATCGTCTGCTGCTACCAGTGGAGAGGCATCACGACCCGTATCACGGGCGTCTCGCTCTCTCATGTCGTCCAGAACGCGGGCATATATAGCTTCGACGCCCCGTTCCTGCAACTCTTTAAAGCGTCTTTTTGCCCTGATTTCTGTTGATGCGGAAATAAACAACTTCACATCGGCTTCGGGACAAACCACGGTGCCGATATCACGACCGTCCAAAATAGCCCCCTGGGCCCCATTTGGCGGGTGTTCTGCGAAATTTCGCTGGAAGCTGAGCAAGGCCGCGCGAACCTCGGGCAGGGCCGAAACCTTGGACGCCGCCTGGGCCACCCGATCCGTGCGCAGGCCGTCAACTTCAAGGTCTGCAGGGATCAGCCCGTGTGCCGCTTGACCGGCAATGACGCTATAGGTTTCCGGGTCATCGGCGATTTCAACGCCAATATCGATGACTTTTCCGGCAACCGCCCGGTACAAAAGACCCGTATCGAGCAATTCCAGCTGAAAGTGATCGGCCAGCCTTTTCGCCAGTGTTCCCTTGCCGGCGGCGGCCGGGCCATCAATGGCGATAATTTTGGGGCGCTTGTTCATTGATTTAAATCTCCTTCAATTTTTCCGCCAAGGCCGTTCATTAACGTGGTGAAGCCAGGAAAACTGGTCTCGATGGGATCACCGTCATCAATGGTGACGGGCTCGGCGGTGACCATACCCAAAACCAGAAACGACATGGCGATACGATGATCGAGTTCTGTCTGAATATGGGCGCCGCCTTTGGGCGGGGCGCCGGTGCCGTCAATGACCAGAAAGTCGTCCCCTTCCTCGACCTCCACGCCGCAAGCCCTAAGGCCGCGCGCCATGCCGGCCAGGCGGTCACTTTCCTTGACCCTAAGCTCACTTAAGCCCTCAAGCCGTGTCGTCCCTTTTGCGCAGGCGGCGGCGACGGCGACAATGGGATATTCATCGATCATCGAAGGGGCGCGACCTGCCGGCACGCTAATGCCTTGCAAGGCTGAACTTTCAACACTCAGATCGGCGACAGCTTCACCGCCTTCGCGGCGTTCATTTTCATATGTCACCGCGCCGCCCATTTCCTTTAATGTTTCGATCACACCGGCGCGCAGCGGATTGATACCAACACCGGGAAGGCTGATCTTTGAGCCGGGGACAGTCAAGGCGGCAACCATGGGGAAGGCGGCGGAAGAAATGTCGCCGGGGACAATAATATCGTGGGCGACGAGTTCCGGTTGCCCATGAACACTGACCCGCCGTCCGCCGTCCGCCAAATCCTCGACGTCCACCTGGGCGCCAAAGTGGCGCAGCATCCGTTCCGTGTGATCACGGGTCGGCTTGGGTTCTACGACGCTGGTAATCCCTGGTGCGGAAAGACCGGCTAACAGAATGGCCGACTTCACCTGGGCTGAGGCGACAGGTAATTGATAGTCGATGGGTTGCGGATCGGCCAACCCGGAAATACTCAACGGCAGACGACCGCCGCTTCGTGACTGGAAGTGCGCCCCCATAAGGGACAACGGTTCGGTGACACGCCCCATGGGGCGGCCGCTCAACGAGACATCACCAGAAAGCGTCGCACTCATTGGGTGCCCGGCAAGGACGCCGATCAAAAGGCGCGCTGCGGTTCCCGAGTTGCCCATCTCAAGGATAGAGCCCGGTTCTTGCAATCCACCCACCCCCAAACCCCGGACCCGCCACGTACCGGCAGCCTTTTTTTCGACAAAAACACCGAGCGCGCGAAGCGCCGTAGCGGTTGCCAGAACGTCTTCACCTTCCAACAACCCTTCGATGTTTGTTTCGCCGACAGCCAGTCCGCCGATCATTAATGCCCGATGAGAGATAGATTTATCTCCGGGCGTCTGAATCGTTCCGGTAAGGCTTTTTACAACTTGTGATTTTTGCGGTTTCACGTGGGTTTTCCCAAAAAAATCCTGATTGAGCAATGGCTTCCCTGCCATACGAAAAAATGTATGACGCGCTCTCTAGCACAAATCGAGGGGCCAAAGGTAGGGTTGACTTGAAGGTTTGAATTCAAGCAATGCATTTTTGCTTTTGACAGGGGGCCCAGAAAATGGCACTTGGCACTATCTAAAAAGATTTGACCTATGACGGAGGAGCACGGGTGAAGAAGCCTAATCTTGGACAAAAGCAAACTTGCAAGAAATGCGAAGCGCGGTTTTTTGATTTAAACAAAAACCCCTCCGTATGTCCCAAATGCGGTGAGGCCTTCAAAACAGCCAAGCCAAGAGTCAAACGCGCTGCTGTTGTACCGGAGGAAGTTGTCGTCGTTGAGACGCCCAGTCCCGAGGCCGCACCGGTTGCCGCCGAGACACCTGAAGCGCCGTCGGACGACGGCGAGGCCAAAACGGATGACGAGGTCGATGATCTGGAAGCCGAACTGGAAGAGGATCAGGACGATGGCCTGATGGAAGACACCTCGGACATTGGCGAGGACTCAGATGAATTGTCCGAAGTACTCGAACATGTTGACGACGGGGTCGGCGACAAATAAGCCACCGGGCTTGCGCTAGATCAGTTGACGTGTCGTTTGAACACGTTGTGTTCGCACGAAACGTGAAAAACTGATCGATTTTTTAAGAGTGAGCCGATTCACACACTTAAACTGAATCAAGTCATGATTCCCTTTAAGTGTGATCGGCTCTAGCGCTTCGGTCATTTTTCCCTTGCCTTGAAACGCCGCCGCCCGTATGTATCCGTCGCTTGCCGAAACATCACCCAAAACAATGGGGCCGTAGCTCAGTTGGGAGAGCGCTACAATGGCATTGTAGAGGTCAGGGGTTCGATTCCCCTCGGCTCCACCAATAATTCAAGGGCTTAGCTGTCAATACAGCTTGGCCCTTTTTTGTGTCTGGCCAACCTGAACCCGAGATTAACGCCATCCTCACGGATGGTTCATTGAAGATCGTGCATGATCACCTTCAACATTGCCAAACCCTTGCTAAAGGATAAAGACATGCTGAAGGCCTTCATTGTTAATAACACAGATGTGCTGGCGATCCTCTTCTTCGTCGCTTTTTCCATTCTCGTGCCAGTGCTTCTTGGCTTTGCTGAAATGGCATAATTTATTTGACCATCATGTTACCGTATCCAAACCTTTGCCGCCCGTAGTAGCCTGTCTGTGAAACTGGATTCTTTGGGCCGAGGAGTTAATTAAGGTGAGTGCTGGCGTGCCAGGCATCGTTTTTGTTTTAAGCGTCGGCTTTTTTGCAGCTCAACCAGCCCATGCGCAAGAACCGTTTAATATCAAAGGGATCGTGCTTGGAGACTCCCTCGAGGATGTTAAAAAAGTATTCCCGGAAATTGAAATAGAAGCGTTTGAAAACAAGGCTCATTGCAAGGATGGCGATGTGGTCATAGAAAACGGCACATCATTTATGGCCGTTAAAAACCAGGAAGATCAGGACTATACATTCAAACTGATTTTCATTGACGGGGTTCAGAGCGTCGTCAGGGAAGAATTTTCCTACGCCGCAACATCCGTCAGCGCGGAAATGTTCGCCAGCCGCCTAAACGAAAAATATGATATCGACGACATCAGCGCTGAAAATATTTCAACCGTGAAGAACGCCATGTCCGACTACAGTGGCATCACTGATTTTATCGTCCCCACCGGGCATTTCTTTAAAATCGGCGAAGATGATATTTCAAGACTTAAGTATTCTTTTTTAAGCCAAAATCCGAAAGCGCCTGGTGAGTTGACCCATACAATCATCATTGAAAGCAGGAAATACAATTCCCTGGATGAAAATCAGGGAGAACTGGGCAAGCAGGAAAAAACCAAAAAAGAAGAAGAGTGCGGAAAGCAGGAACTTCAGGAGTTAGGTTTTTAAGGCTTTCTCGCAGTCATCAAGGACTTCGACCACATCCAGCCCAAGCCTTAGACCGGCAAGATCCGTCTCTGCTTTTATGATCGCCTTCATGAAATCTTTTAGCACCTGGTCCAGGGCCATGACATCCGGGACATCAATGACAGTCGCCTCTTCGGGCAGGCATTTAGCGTCGTCGGGACGAGGTTCCAGGACCAGCATGTCCTGTGCGCAAGCGTCATAGATCAAGCTCTTGTGGTCATAATGGGCGGCCAGGAAACGCTTTTTCTTTTCCAATATATTACTGAGCCCGATATCAGCCTTAAGCCCGCCGGCAAACGTCAATTGCAGGGCGATACTTTCACCCATACCACCCTCAACCTGACGCTGTTCGCCAAGACGGGCTGAGACGCCTGTCGGTTTCTCACCCATCAGATCCAGGCACATCGCCACATCGTGCGGGCCCCAGTCCCACAGTACAGATGCGTCGGACCTGACCGGCCCCTTGTTTCCGGCGCCACTGCGAATGGCGTGCAGCGGCCCCAGACCCAGACCTTCGTTTTTCAAGGCCCGGTAGGCCGGGTGATACAGGTGAACATGATCAACATGGACAATGGCCGCCTTGCTTTCGGCAAAATCGAGAAGAGCGCGTGCTTGATCAACATCCAGGGTCAGTGGTTTTTCGACCAACACCGGATTACCCGCAGCAATGGCGGCATGGGCCATTTGCGCGTGCACGGCAGGCGGGGTAGCGATGATAACGCCGTCAATATCATTGGCCCCGGCGACGTCTTGCCAGTTCTTTGAAATGACGCAACGATCATCAACCAGGGTGCTGCTGTCGGGGTTTGTGGAAGCCAGCCTGACAAAGTTAGCTGTATCCAAATGTTCCAGGGTTTCGATAAAAACCCGGCCCCAGCGCCCGGCCCCGATCAATCCAAGCCTGAGGGGGGCCGCCGTCATATCCTACTGCTCGCCGGTATAGACGCTGTCGGCCCAGTCGAGGAAACGCTTCAGGCCTTCATCCAGATCGACGGCAGGGGCGAATTCCAGTTGCAGTTTGGCTTTACGGATATCGGGGGCGCGGCGATTGGGTTCGTCGGCCGGGTAGCTGTCGGGGTATTCGACGA
>JABJHA010000028.1 GCA_018662005.1 Rhodospirillaceae bacterium
CGACGAGGACAGTTCTTCGGCTGCCGAGGCTACCGTCTGAACGTTGGTCGAGGCTTCTTCGGAAGCCGCGGCCACCGCCGTCGCCTGGGTCGAGGTTTCTTCGGAAATTGCCGTCATCGACTGGGCCGAGGACTGCAATTCGGTTGAAGCCGACGACACCGTTTCGACAACGCCGCCAACACTGGCCTGGAAGTCGTCGGCCATTTGGTTCATCAGACGGGTTTTTTCCGCAGCAGCGCGTTTTTCCTGCTCCGCCGCCTCGGCTTCCATCTCCTTGACGCGGATGGCGTTTTCCTTAAAGACCTGAACGGCAGCCGCCATTTCGCCGATCTCGTCGGTACGGTCCTGAGCCGGGATTTCGGCGTCCAGATCGCCGCCAGCCAGAACACCCATGGAGTCCGTCATGCCGGCGATGGGGTTGGTAATGGAGCGCGAAAACAGGAAACCGATAATGCCGATGACGACAGCCACAATCAGCACCGCAATCAGCATCGCGTTGCGCATATCGATTACCGGGATATCGACTTCCTCCATATCGATATTGGCGATTACCGCCCAGGTGACACCGACAAATTCCAGTGGCGCAGCCGCCATCAGGGTCTCGTCACCGTGACGGTCTATCGTCACCAACATGCCGTCCTTTCCCGCCAGAGCGTTTTTGACGCCTTCGCTGTCGGCCTTGGTTTTAAGAATATCTGTCTCGCCTTCCTTGGTGAAGCGCGAGGTTGTACGCATAAATCCATCTTTTCCGACGAGATAGGTCTCGCCGGTTTCGCCCATGCCTGTCGACTGCTGCATTATGGTATTCAGGCGATCAACGGGCATCTGGAATATCAACGTGCCATGTTTGCCGCCTTCATGGTCGAAAATAGGCGAGGCTATGAAACTGGCCGGGGCGTCAGCGCTCGGTGCGTAGGCACGAAAATCCGTAAAGGCGACATAATCCAATTTGAAATTATCTTGAACCATACGCCAGACCGTAGCCAGATCCGTATCTTTCCACTCACCGTTTTTTAGATCCGTGGCGAAGTCCGCTTCCTTATAGACGGAATAAACGACGTTGCCGTCGTCATCGATCAGGAAAATATCGTAGTAACCTTTCGCCATTAAAAGCTCACGGAACCAGGGATGGTATTTGGCGTGAGCTTTGCTGTAGGCAGAATCATCCGGGGCCACGTCGAGCAAATGTTTGCTGCCGGCCGGGTTGGGGTTGTCATCAATGTACAGCTTTTGCAATTGACCTTTCTGATTGTTACCAAGATCAGCCCAGGCATCTTCAATCTCTTCAAGGGCATCAATCCCCATATGGTTTTCGGCAATCACCATGACATCGGCTTTGATGGCACCCAGATAATTTGTCAGTTCCGAAATACGACCATCATGGGCAGCGTCGATTTTTGCAAATGCCTCATCCTCAAGTGCGGATTCAGCCCTCGTAAAAGCGATAACGCCTGTTACAACAGCAGAGAAAATAGCCAGGACGACAACAACGATCGGCAGCTTGGCGGCAATCTTCAGGTTCAACATTTTTTTTACTCCATTTTTAATTCATTGGGGATTGCCCAAGCACGGCTTCTCTCAATTGCAGTCACTCAAACCAACACCTTTTCAACTTCTCTTCGCCCTTGATGTCACTGGACAGGCGATCCTACTTCCGACAAGACCAGTTGCGCCTTGACATGCGTCATTTAAGGAGAGGGAGGTAAAAGGACTTGAGGAGGTTAAAGGCTTGTCTTTTACAGGGCCTTAAGAAGTCTGGCTGCTTCCGGGGCCAGATAGGTCAATACGCCGTCCGCCCCGGCCCGTTTGAAGGCCATTAGGCTTTCCAGGACGATCTTGTCGTTATCAAGCCAGCCATTTTCCGTTGCCGCCTTTAGCATCGCGTATTCGCCGCTGACCTGATAGGCAAAGGTCGGCACGCCGAAGGTGTCTTTGACCCGGCTTACAATATCCAGATAGGGCATCCCCGGCTTGACCATCACCATGTCAGCACCCTCGCTGATATCGAGGGCGGTTTCCCGCAAGGCTTCGTCGGTATTTGCCGGGTCCATCTGATAGGTTTTTTTATCCCCCTTAAGGGCGCCACCAGAACCGACCGCGTCGCGGAACGGTCCATAAAAAGCCGATGCGTACTTGGCCGCGTAAGACATGATGCGAACAGACTGAAAATCATTGTCGTCAAGGGCTTTGCGGATAATACCGATGCGACCATCCATCATGTCTGACGGGGCGATGATATCGCACCCGGCTGCTGCCTGAACCAGTGACTGCTGGCACAGCACATCGACAGTTTCATCGTTAAGAATAATACCTTCCTTAACCAGGCCGTCATGACCGTCACTATTGTAGGGATCAAGGGCGACATCACAGATAACACCCATGTCAGGGTGGGCGCTCTTGATAGCCTGAACGGCGCGACAGACAAGATTATCAGGATTAACCGCTTCCCTGGCGTCCGGTGTCTTTAATGATTGATCCGTGTTGGGGAAAACGGCGACGGCGGGAATGCCAAGTGCTGCGGCCTCGCCAACGGCTTCCACCATCAAATCAACGGACAGGCGTTCGACACCGGGCATGGAAGCTACGGCCTCACGTTTGCCCGTTCCCTCAACAACAAACACCGGCCAGATCAGGTCATTGGCAGTGAGGACATTTTCAGACATCAGACGTCGTGAAAAGTCATCGCCCCGGTTCCGCCTCATGCGGGTGCCCGGAAAGGAGCCCAGTCCTATTGATCCGTGTCGTGTCACTGTTTTCTTATGCCTTTTCCAGAAGATGAAAATCCAAAGACCATAGGTTACGGCCCCGTGTCAACGTCACCGGGGCAATAAGGGCGGCTCGTCGATATTGACAAAAGTCTCGGCGATAAAGCCATTGAAGCTTGAGGTCATGGCGTTTGAATAGGCGCCGGCCTGACCGATTTCAATCCAGTCACCTTCACGGATGCAGCTGGGGAGATTGATATGACCCGGAATGAAATCCGTTGAATCGCATGTTGGTCCGAAGATGGAAAAAGGCGTCATCTCACTTGAAACCGTTTCTCCTGGGCGGATCACCCGCATCGGCAATTCAATTCCGGCGGTCAGGGTTTCTGACAAACTGTGGTAAACACCGTCATTAATATAAAGGGACTGCTCTTTTCGTAGCATGACCTGAACAACAAGGCTTGAGCCACTGGCGACAAGGCCGCGTCCGGGTTCGCACATCAGCACACAATCACCACGCAGATTGATCTCTTTTATCGTATCGGTGATGGCGGTGACGTATTCATCAAGTGGCGGTGGTTTGTCATCAACATAATGAACAGGAAAACCGCCACCGACATCAAGGTAGTGGATGTCCACATCCGATTTATCATTAACCCGGCCCATAATGCGAATAGCCTCCGCAAACGCTTCGGGACTGCGGCATTGCGAGCCAACATGAAAAGCCAAACCCGGCTGGAAGCCTTCCTCGGCAACCCGGTTTAGAAGGGCAGGGGCATCCTCGACAGTGACACCGAACTTTTGCGACAGGTTGTAGGCGACATTGGCCGCTGGCGTTATCACCCGGACCAGACAGACCTTGCCGTCACCTCCGCCAATGGCATTGACGATTTTATCGAGTTCCCTGTCATGATCGATAACGAAGTGATCGACCGAATAAACATCTTTGGCGGCAGCAATAGCGCTTGGTGATTTGACCGGATGCATGAAATAGCAGTCGCCTTGCGGGAAGTTTTCCCTGATCAGGGCGATTTCGGTTAGCGAAGCGGTATCGAAATGGCGAATGCCGGCCTCGAAAAGAGGGCCCAAAACATTAAGGTCAGGGTTACACTTGACCGCATACAGAACCCGCCCCGGAAAGGTATCAAGGAAGCGTTTGGCATTACGCTTCAACTCATCGGGGCGCAGGCAATGCACCGGGTAGCCAGGTTTAAGCTCTTCGATCATCGCATCGACAGTGGGGAAGTGTTTTAGTGGCATCTGCATCAGACTTTATATGGGGACAGGACAGTGCGATTGGTGACACTATTACAAGGCCGCTGCAAGGACGATTTTTGAACCTGATCCTTTGACCTTGGGGATGTATTATACTAAGTTGACGTTTACGTTAACGTAAACTTGATTGAGACCTCGATTTTTCAGGAGTTAAGGCCGTGCCGGATGACGCCGTCTTGCAGAAATCCCCGACAAAAAAACCGGATATGACAATCCCGCCGCGCTTTATTACCGCCGCCAGCCTGTTTGATGGCCATGACGCGGCGATTAACATCATGCGCAGGATTCTACAGGCGCAGGGTGCTGAGGTTATTCACCTGGGCCATAATCGTTCCGTCGATGAAGTTGTAACCGCCGCTGTTGAAGAAGACGCAGACGCCATTGCGGTCAGTTCTTACCAGGGCGGTCATGTTGAATACTTCAAGTATATGGTTGAACTGCTGGCCGAAAAGGGACGCCCGGACATTCATGTGTTTGGCGGTGGAGGGGGTGTCATCACGCCTGAAGAAATGGCCGAATTGAACGATTACGGGGTCAATCGGCTGTACTCTCCTGAAGATGGCCGTCGCATGGGCCTGGAAGGCATGATCGTTGATATGATCGAGCGGACCGGGCAAAAAAAGGGACCGGCCCGTTCCCCTGATCTGGATGCTTTGGCGGATGGTGATCCAGCTGCCCTGGCTTTGATTATCACCGCACTCGAAAACAGTACGCTCGATGATGCTGTGGCCCGAAAGCTTGAAAAACTGGCTGAAAACCATGCTTCTGTGCCGGTGTTGGGTATTACCGGAACCGGTGGGGCCGGGAAATCATCACTGACGGACGAAGTGATCCGCCGTTTTCGGCTTTATTCAGCAGAACCCCGCATTGCCGTTGTCGCCGTCGATCCTTCGCGCCGCAAAACCGGTGGGGCGCTTTTGGGTGACCGCATTCGTATGAACGCCATTTCCGGCGACAATATTTACATGCGCTCGCTGGCCACCCGCGGAGGCGGCAGTGAAGTACCAGAAAGTCTTCCGGCAATCGTTGGGGCCTGCAAGGCCGCCGGTTTTGACCTCGTTATCATTGAAACCCCCGGCATCGGCCAGGGTGACGCTGGCATCGTTGGCATGGCTGATTTATCACTTTATGTGATGACCCCGGAGTTCGGCGCAGCCAGCCAACTTGAAAAGATCGATATGCTCGACTTTGCCGATGTCGTCGCAGTCAATAAACTGGACCGCAAGGGTGGTCTTGACGCCATAAGGGATGTCCGCAAACAGGTGCAGCGCAATCGACAGGCCTTTAGCGAAGACGCCGATCAGATGCCGGTCTTCGGCACGATTGCTTCCCGGTTTAATGATGCCGGAATTACTGCGTTATATCAAGAGATTACCCGTCAATTCTCAAAAAATGGTTTAACGAAATTTCCCTCAACAAGCGAGCCGGTCAGTAGCCGGATATCGGAGCCCGGTGACGCCATTGTGCCGCCTGAACGTCAGCGTTATTTGGCTGAAATTGCCGAAACCGTGCGCGGTTATCACGACGATGTGGAAAAGCAGGTGATCATTGCCCGTGAGCGACAACAGTTACTGGCTTCAAAAGACATGCTGGGTGGAGACAGCGTTGATCTGGACAAATTGATCAACGCCCGTGACGACATGCTGGATCCAAGAGCCGCTAAACTTCTCGAAGAATGGCCGGCGCTCAAGCAAAATTACCGGGGCGAAGAACTGATAACGGAAGTTCGTGGCAAGGAAATCCATACCACATTAACCCGCGAAAGCCTGTCCGGCAGCCTTATCCCGCGCGTTTCCCTGCCTGATTTTGTTGATCAGGGCGAAATTTTGAAATGGCGGATGCGCGAGAATTTACCGGGTCACTTCCCCTACACAGCCGGAGTGTTCCCTTTCAAACGGGCGGGCGAAGATCCAACCCGGATGTTTGCCGGTGAAGGCGACGCCAAGCGCACCAACCAGCGCTTTAAGTATTTATCTGCTCATTCCGAAGCCAAGCGCCTATCGACAGCCTTTGATTCGGTGACTCTCTACGGTTTCAACCCGGACGAACGCCCGGATATTTATGGCAAAGTCGGCAATTCCGGCGTCTCCATCGCAACATTGGATGACATGAAGGAACTCTATGACGGGTTCGACCTTTGCCAGTCTTCGACATCCGTGTCGATGACGATTAACGGCCCGGCCCCGACCATTCTGGCGTTGTTTCTGAACACCGCCATGGACCAGCAAATTGATCGCTTCACCGCGGACAAGAGCAGGGCGCCTGATGCCTCTGAAGAAAAGGAAATCCGCGCCTGGGTCCATGAAAACGTTCGCGGTACCGTTCAGGCCGATATCCTGAAAGAGGACCAGGGTCAGAATACCTGTATTTTCTCGACTGAATTCGCCCTGAAAATGATGGCTGACATTCAAGAATACTTCGTTGAAAACCGGGTCAGGAACTTCTATTCGGTGTCCATATCCGGCTATCACATCGCCGAAGCCGGGGCCAATCCAATCTCGCAACTGGCCTTTACCCTGTCAAATGGCTTCACTTACGTGGAAACCTACCTTGCACGGGGCATGAATATTGATGATTTCGCCCCTAATTTGTCGTTTTTCTTCTCCAATGGCATGGACCCGGAATACGCCGTCATGGGCCGGGTGGCGCGCCGTATATGGGCGACGGCCATGCGTGATCGTTACGGGGCGAACGAACGCTCGCAGAAACTGAAATATCATGTTCAGACGTCCGGCCGTTCCCTGCATGCCCAGGAAATGTCCTTTAACGACATCCGCACCACCTTGCAGGCGTTGATTGGCATCTATGATAACTGCAACTCCCTGCACACAAACGCCCATGATGAAGCCTTTACGACGCCAACAGAAGACAGCGTCCGCCGGGCACTGGCAATCCAGATGATCATCAATCGGGAATGGGGTCTGGCGATGAACGAAAATCCCAATCAAGGGGCATTTGTCATCGACGAGCTCACCGACCTTGTCGAAGAGGCCGTGTTGCAGGAGTTTGAGCGCATTTCAGAGCGTGGTGGTGTTTTGGGAGCCATGGAAACCGGCTACCAGCGCGGCAAAATACAGGATGAATCCCTGTACTACGAGACCAAAAAGCACGATGGCTCGTACCCCATCGTTGGCGTCAACACCTTCACCAATCCCAACGAAGATGAAGCCGTTATCACGCCTGACCTGGCGCGCTCCACAGATGCCGAAAAGAAGAGTCAAATCAAACGCCTGCGTGGTTTCCAAAAGGCAAACGCAAAAACCTCCACTGACATGCTGGCGCGCCTGAAGTCAGCGGCCACAAACAACGAAAACGTCTTCGCGGTGCTCGTTGAGGCAGCCCGCCATTGCTCCCTTGGCGACATTACCGAGGCCCTGTTTGAAGCCGGTGGGCAATACCGTCGCAATATGTAGTTCCTCTAACGGGTGACATCTTAAATCCATTGGGTTTATATAAGCCCATGAACACTCATAAAAAACATGGCGTCGAAGTCCTGGTCGAGTTGCACTACACCGCCGGGCGTGCGGTCCGGGTCGTCGCCATCGATCCGGTTACCGGGACAGAAGTCACCATGGTCGGCGATGCAAAGCGCAGTGAAGCCGAATTAAAGCGTTTGGCGGCGAACAAGCTGATGTATGTGCTCAACAAAAAGAAAAATGCCGAAAAGCCGGAAGGCGACCTTTTCTAGCAAAACAATATGTATTTACCTGCGCTTGTGCTTGTGGTTTGTTGGCAACGGGTGCGGATATGTGGTACGTTTAAAAATCCTGGGAATAACCCATTCGTTTTTGATCTTGTCTGAGTGCAAGGGGCCTTTATGTCTTCTGAAACCATCGCCATTGCCAGCGACCATGCTGGCTTCGATTTGAAAAGTGAACTGAAACAGGTCCTGTCCGAGCTTGGTTTTGCGGCTCTTGATCTGGGAGCCGATAACAAGGACTCCGTTGATTATCCGGATTTCGGTTACGCCATGGCAGGGGCGCTGAAGCAAGGCGAGGCGACCCGCGGCATTCTGGTATGTGGAAGCGGCATCGGTATTTCCATCGCTGCAAACCGCCATCCGGTTATCCGCGCCGCCCTGATCCATGATGCACTGGGAGCAAAAATGTCCCGCCTTCACAATGATGCCAATGTCATCGTCTTCGGTGGCCGCATGATTGGCCCGGACCTGGCACAGGACTGTCTTAAAGTATTTCTGGAAACTGAATTCGAGGGCGGGCGCCATGCCCGGCGGGTCGACAAACTTTCAAATCCATAAACAATAGTTTTTTCTCAATCAGGGGGGTCGCCAATGTCTGGCGCAGACAATTCATATTCTTCTCAATATCAAGAAAACTTCTTCACTCAATCGCTGGCCGAACGTGACCTTGATCTGATGGCTTCCATCAGGGATGAACTGGGGCGTCAGCAAGACCAGATTGAGCTGATCGCTTCCGAAAACATCGTTTCGCGTGCCGTCATGGAAGCTCAGAGTTCTGTAATGACCAACAAATATGCCGAAGGTTATCCCGGCAGGCGTTACTATGGTGGCTGCGAGTATGTCGATGTCGCCGAAAACCTCGCCATCGAGCGTGCCAAGGAACTTTTCGGCTGTGACTTTGCCAACGTTCAACCGCATTCCGGCTGTCAAGCCAATGGCGCCGTGATGCTGGCCCTGTTGCAACCGGGCGACACAATATTGGGCATGTCGCTGGCGGCCGGAGGGCACTTGACCCACGGTGCGCCGCCTGCCCAGTCCGGTAAGTGGTTTAACGCCATTCAATATGGCGTCAGCCGTGATGATTCCCAGGTCGATTTCGATGAAGTTGAAAAACTGGCCAAAGAACATAATCCGAAGCTGGTTATCGTCGGCGGGTCTGCCTACCCTCGAACCCTCGACTTTGCCCGCTTCCGGGCTATTTGCGATGAAGTCGGGGCAGTGATGATGGTCGATATGGCGCATTTTGCCGGTCTGGTTGCGACGGGCCTTCACCCATCGCCCATTGGCATCGCCGACGTGGTCACCACAACCACCCATAAAACCCTGCGAGGTCCCCGCGGCGGCATGGTTCTGACGAATGATGAGGCTATTGCCAAGAAGATCAACTCGGCAGTCTTTCCGGGCCTTCAGGGTGGCCCGTTGATGCATACAATCGCCGCAAAGGCGGTTGCCTTTGGCGAAGCCCTGCAGCCGGAGTTCACAGAGTATTCGAGGGCCGTCGTCGAAAATGCCCGGGTTCTTGCCGAAACTCTGATTGAGCGGGGACTTGATATCGTCTCAGGCGGTACCGATACCCACCTGATGCTGGTTGACCTTCGACCCAAGGGATTGAACGGTCGGGACGCTGAGCACAGCCTGGACCGGGCCCGCATGACCTGTAACAAGAACGGCATTCCTTTTGATCCTGAAAAACCGATGGTGACATCCGGTATTCGTCTGGGCACACCTGCTGGCACGACCCGCGGTTTCGGTGCAGATGAATTCCGCCAGATTGGCAACCTGATCGGTGATGTCCTTGATGGCCTGGCCTCGTCCTCCAACGATAATTCATCAGTTGAAGCCGAGGCTGCCGAAAAAGTCCTGACCCTGTGCCAAAACTTCCCGATCTACCGGAATATTTAAAGGAGACCAGCGATGAGATGTCCATTTTGCGGTAGCGAAGACACCCAGGTTAAAGATTCCCGCCCGACAGAAGAAAACGCGACCATTCGTCGGCGCCGATACTGCCCGTCCTGCGGGTCGCGCTTCACGACATTTGAGCGGGTTCAATTGCGCGAACTGACTGTCGTCAAAAAGGACGGCGAAAAAGCCCCATTTGATCGTGACAAGGTCATGCGGTCCTTGAAAATCGCCCTGCGTAAGCGACCGGTCGATAACGAGAAGATTGAGCGCGTCGTCAATGGCATTCAGCGTCGCCTGGAAACTCTGGGCGAGACTGAAATTCCAACCAAGGTCGTCGGCGAGATGATCATGGATAACCTTCATGATCTCGATCAGGTGGCCTACGTGCGGTTCGCCTCTGTTTACCGGAATTTCCGCGAAACAAAAGACTTTGAAGAATTTATCGGTGAACTGGGTGACGAAAACTAGGCTGACGGGTGGTGCAGACAGGAGTCTGTGATGAACTCTCCAGATAGCGATACCCTCCACATGCAAGCGGCGCTGACCCTTGCGGCCCGGGGCCTTGGCCGGGTTGCGCCAAATCCTGCTGTTGGCTGTGTCATTGTTGGGGCTGATGGCGCTGTCGTCGGTCGCGGTTGGACCCAACCCGGCGGACGCCCCCATGCAGAAACAGAAGCGATCGGTCGTGCCGGTGATCAATGTGCTGGCGCTACAGCCTACGTCACCCTTGAGCCATGTGACCATCGTGGCAAAACTCCACCGTGCTCGGTGGCCTTGATCGATGTCGGTATCAAGCGCGTGGTTATCGCCTGTGAAGATCCCGATCCCAGGGTGGCAGGGAAGGGCGCGAAACGCCTGATAGATAACGGGGTAGAAGTTGTTCAGGGTATTTTTGAAACCGAAGCCCAGGCCCTGAATGCCGGTTTTATGACCCGCCTTTCCAAAGGGCGGCCTTTGTTTACGCTCAAATCGGCGACCACGTTGGATGGGCGTATTGCTACCCGTACCGGCCATAGCAAGTGGATAACAGGTGTGGAAGCGCGGGCTGCTGGTCACATGTTGCGCGCCCGTCATGATGCCATCATGATCGGCATCGGTACGGCTTTGGCCGATGATCCTTCCTTAAGTTGCCGTCTGCCGGGTATGGAGGCATTCTCGCCAACCCGGATCATTGCCGATAGTTCACTTCAATTGCCGACCTCAAGCACGATGGTCGAAACCGCCGCTGACATCCCGACGATCATCATCGCGGGCAAGGGGGCTGAAAAAGGCAAAATCAAAGAACTAAAGAATAAATCCGTCAAAGTGATCGAGGTTAAAGCATCCGTCTCTGGTCATCCGGCCCCGGATGCCATGGCTGAGGCATTGGCAGGGGAAGGACTGAACAGCGTTTTGATTGAGGGCGGCGGCAAGTTGGCGGGTGCATTTATGCAAGCAGGACTGGTTGACCGTCTGGCCTGGTTTCATGCTGCAAAACTAATTGGTGGTGATGGTGTTCCCTCGGTCGCCGCATTTGGTGTAGAAAACCTTCCTGACGCACCGTCTTTTACCCGCACCTCTTTGAAAACGTGCGGTGAAGATGTTTTTGAAACTTACGAACGTAGATAAAAACCATGTTTACCGGCATCATCACAGACATCGGAACTGTCCGCTCACTTGTTAAAACAGGCGACACCCGCATTGAAATCAGCACGGCCTTTAATGTCGCCTCTATTAATATCGGTGCGTCTATTTGCTGTAGCGGCGCTTGCATGACCGTCACCCAGCGCGACGAGGACTGGTTTGCTGTCGAGGCTTCGGCCGAGACTCTGTCTAAAACAGTTTTGGGTTCCTGGAAACAGGGAACCAGGATCAACCTTGAAAGGGCGCTTAAGGCCGGTGACGAAATGGGCGGCCATATCGTATCGGGTCACGTGGATGGAACAGCGACGCTTGTTGATCTCAAAAGTGAAGGCGATTCACGCCGTCTCAGTTTTCAGACAAGCGATGAATTGAAGGGCTTTATAGCCCCGAAAGGATCGGTCACCCTTGACGGTGTCTCCCTTACGGTCAATGAAGTGCAAGACGATACCTTTGGCGTCAACCTGATCGCCCATACCCAGAAAGAAACAACATTTGGCAATATTTCACCGGGCGACACCGTCAATGTGGAAATAGATATGCTGGCGCGGTATGTTGCGCGGCTTCTCGAAATCGAACAAACAAAGGACTAAGCCAAAACCGTGCCCCATTCAAAGAACCTGTCACCCGCTGAAGATTTAATTGAAGACGCCCGAAATGGCAGGATGTTCATTCTGGTTGATGACGAAGAACGCGAAAATGAAGGCGATCTTGTTATTCCGGCCCAGATGGCGACGCCAGAGGCGATCAACTTCATGGCCAAGTACGGGCGCGGTCTTATTTGCCTGACCCTGACACCTGAACGCATTGCCGAACTGAAGCTGCCGGCGATGCCCCGTCATAATGATTCACGTCATCAAACCGCCTTTACGGTTTCCATTGAGGCGCGCGAAGGAGTGACCACCGGGATTTCCGCATCCGACCGTGCCCGTACGGTTGCCGTTGCCATTGATCCGACCAAGGGTGTTAATGATATCGCCAGCCCCGGACATGTCTTCCCGCTGGAAGCCCGTGCCGGTGGTGTGCTTGTTCGCGCAGGGCATACAGAGGCCGCCGTTGATGTATCCCGGCTGGCGGGACTTAACCCGTCAGGGGTGATTTGTGAAATCATGAACGAAGACGGGACCATGGCGCGGATGCCGGACCTTGTGAAGTTCGCCCAGCATCATGAATTGAAAATCGGCACCATTGCCGATCTGATCGCCTACCGGCTTAAAAATGATCGCCTGATCGAGCGGACGCTGGAAACATCTTTCAGCAGTAATCACGGCGGCGAATTCAAAATGGCGGTCTACGTCAATAACATTGCCTATGCCGAACACATTGCCCTGATTAAAGGGGATGTTTCTGATGGTCAGCCGGTTCCGGTCCGTATGCACGCCTTGAATGTTCTTGATGATGTGCTTTCCGATACCATGTCGGGCAAGGCCGATGAATTACACCGGGCCATGGAAATGATTGCCGATGAAGGGCGGGGCGTTATCGTCCTGATCCGTGAACCACAGCCAACCAGCCTGTCTGACAGGGTTCGTCACAAGTTGGGCGAGGAAGTGAATTCAGGCAGTGAACTTCGCGATTACGGGGTCGGCGCGCAAATTTTGCTTGATCTTGGAATCAAGGATATGATTCTGCTGTCCAATACCCAACGCAACATTGTTGGCCTGGAAGGGTATGGTCTTAGCGTTATCGAGCAGCGGGCCATTCCGCACAAAGCCTAAGCGATAAGGAATTTTCTGATGTCTGAAACACCAAGCGTCCTGATCGTCGAGGGCCGCTTCTACGATGATATCGCTGATGAACTGGCCCGCGGTGCTGCCGCCGTTCTTGATGAAGCAGGCATGAACTATGAGCGACTTGCGGTGCCCGGTGCTTTTGAAGTCCCCCAGGCTATTCGCTTCGCCATCCGCTCCATGGAAATCGGATCGGCAATGAGCCGCTATGCCGGGTTTATCGGTTTCGGCTGTGTGATCAGGGGTGAGACAAGTCATTATGATTATGTCTGTCAGGAATCAACACGGGCGCTTATGGACATCGCCATGAAATACAGCGTTGCCCTGGGTTACGGTATTTTGACCGTTGAAAACCGGGATCAGGCGTGGGAGCGGGCTGACGTCAGCAAAAAGAACAAGGGTGGCGATGTCGCCAGCGCTTGCTTGAGGATGATGGACGTTAAAAAACACTTCCGTCTTGTGCCGCGATGAATGCTGCGACCGAAGAAGAAAAAACCAACCCGGAAATCGACCGTTCGTCAGCCAGACTTGTCGCCGTACAAGCCCTTTATGAAATAGATATGACGGGTATCGACGCCGACCCCGTTTTGGATGAATTCCTTCGCCAACGCTGGAAATCTGCGTTGGCTATGGCCACCGAAGGGGAAGAAGATTTGCCTGAAATGGCTGCCCCTGACGGCGTTTTGCTGGCTGAACTTGTTCGTGGGGTCACAGAAAAATGCAGTGAACTGGACGGCATCATCGGTCCATCCCTGTCAGATGATTGGAGCGTCGAGCGCCTTGAAGTGATCTTACGGGCAATCCTGCGAGCCGGAACATTCGAGTTACTTGCCATGGGCGAGGTTCCGGCGCGGGTGGTCATCAACGAATACGTCAATGTGGCGAAAGCCTTTTTTGACGATAACAAACCGGCTCTGGTAAATGGCGTACTTGATAAAATAGCCAGGGTGCTGCGGGCGATGGAATTTTAAAGTGAATGACAGGCCCGGCGAATTTGATCTGATCGGGAAGTACTTCAAACCCCTGGCAAGCGCTGAAAGCGGAGCCGGGGAATTGTCCAATGACGCCGCCGTGCTGTCGCCGAAACAAGGACATCGCCTCGTCGTTACAATGGATACGCTGGTTTCCGGTGTTCATTTTCTTGAATTCACACCACCTCATTTCATTGCCGCCAAGACCTTGCGGGTCAATCTTTCGGACCTTGCAGCAATGGGCGCAGAGCCGGCCTGGTACACATTGTCCCTGTCCTTGCCCAGTGGTGGCGATGGCATCTATGGGGACGACTGGCTCGACAGCTTCGCCCAGGCCCTGCAGGTGGAACAGGCGATCTACGGCATTACTCTGGTCGGCGGCGACACTGTAGCCACGCCGGGGCCTCTGTCCTTGAGCATCACCGCCATGGGATGGGTCAAAACCGGTCAGGACATGAAACGATCAAACGCCAAGCCGGGTGACATAATCTACGTCAGCGGCCAGATCGGCGATGCGACACTTGGACTGGCGGCTGTTCAGGGGGATTTCTCTGAATTGGAACCTTCGAGTCTTGAAATCCTCACCGAGCGTCATCACCGCCCGCAACCGAGGCTTGACCTTGGCCAGCGGTTATTCGGACTGGCCAGCGCCGCGATAGATATATCCGACGGACTGGTACAGGATTTGGGGCATATTTGCCTGTCCTCGAAAGTCACCGCCACAATTCAGGCTGCTGATATTCCCTTGTCGAGGGTCGGGCAGGGGGTAGTTGAAGATGATCCCGACTTGTTGACGGTCATGATGTCGGGTGGTGATGACTATGAATTGCTTTTTTGTGTGCCGCCAGAGCGACAAAATTCCGTCGCCAGCGTTGCCGAGGAATTGAACCTTCCCCTGACCCGGGTTGGTGTCGTCGATGAAGTCGGCGAAGGCAATACGGTCAAGGTGATGAACGCGTCAGGTCAGGAAATCAAAATGCCTGCACCTGGTTATCGGCATTTTTGATTAATTTAACGAACGCTTCCACATTTGAGGGGGACACGATAAGGTTTCACACAAGGTTTTTTGAGCGAATAATATTGTTGTTTGAGGACTGCTTGCGTTATGGACATCAAAAAAGTTGTCATTATTTTCTCCGTTTTTCTGATGCTTTCGGGCGGAACGGTCAGTGTTTTAAAATTTCTTCAAATTGGCCCGTTTGAACAGGTCAGTGAAGAAGATTTAAAAGCTGAGGAAGAGGCCATCCCCGATGTGCCGCCCGTCGTTATCGCAATGGATGATTTATATATTTCCATTTTAGCCGAAGACAGGGTCGCCGCCACGGTGATGATAAAATTGAATTTGGAAGTGATCGGTAAGGAAAACGAAGAGAAGGTCACAAAACTTCTGCCACGCCTGGGCGACTCTTTTTTCAAGGATCTTTACGTCTTTATCCCGCGCGTCATTCGTCGTCAAAATAAACTCAATACGGACATTCTGACCGAACGCCTGATGATGATTGGTGAGAAGGTGATGGGGCCCAATGTCATAAACAATGTCATTATTGAAGAAGTCAACGAACGTTGATTTTGTCAAAACACTAATATGAAGTCCCTAAAACAATCCCTAAAGTAGATGTAGCCGGCAAAATGCCCGTTAATTAAAAATATCTAATATTCAAGGCATTTCAGTCAGTTAATTGCTTTTGATTGTTTGAAATTTTAATTATTTTCCTTTCCGGGACGGCTTTACAAGTGCCCGGTTGCTTTGGAAACTCGATTCTGTCATTTTCCCCCTGAATTTTTTGTGTGTCCCCTGATTCTCTTACCCTTGAGAAGCCTGGGACTGTCCATCAAACGAGGTATGTAAAGCATGTCGAACGTCTATACTTTAATCATTGCCGGTGGCGTTATTGCGCTTCTTTACGGCGTTTATGCCATTCGTTCCGTTCTGGCCGCACCGGCTGGTACCGACCGAATGCAGGAAATTGCCAGCGCCATTCAGGAAGGCGCACGCGCCTACCTGAACCGTCAATATTCGGCCATTGCCATGGTCGGTGTCGTTATCGGCATTTTGCTGGGTCTTAAGCTGGGGCTTCTGGTCGCCGTTGGTTTCTTCATTGGCGCCATTCTTTCGGGACTGGCCGGTTATGTTGGCATGAACGTTTCGGTTCGCGCCAACGTCCGTACCGCCGAAGCCGCGCGCAGCGTTGGTCTTGCCGGTGGCTTGGACATTGCTTTCAAGTCCGGGGCCATCACCGGTATGCTGGTTGTCGGTCTGGCTCTGCTGGGCCTGGCTGGTTACTACATGGTGCTTCTAAACATGGGCCTGGGTGATACACCTGAAGGGATGCGGCATTTGCTTGAGGCCCTTGTCGCCCTTGGCTTTGGCGCTTCACTGATTTCAATCTTCGCCCGGTTGGGTGGCGGCATCTTCACCAAGGGTGCGGATGTCGGTGCTGACCTTGTCGGTAAAATTGAAGCCGGTATTCCAGAAGATGATCCGCGTAACCCGGGTGTTATTGCCGATAACGTTGGCGACAACGTTGGCGATTGCGCCGGTATGGCCGCCGACCTTTTTGAAACCTACGCTGTGACCATGGTTGGCACCATGTTGCTGGCCGCTATCTTCTTCACTGGTCAGGCTCAGCAAACGATGATGGCCTTTCCGCTGGTTATTGGTGCGGTCTGTATCCTGGGTTCGGTGATCGCCACATGGTTCGTCAAGCTTGGTGCTTCCAACAACATCATGGGGGCGCTTTACAAAGGGTTCATCGCCAGCATGGTGATTTCCGCCATCCTGATTGCCGGTATTATCAGCTGGATGTTTGGCTTTGATGCCACGTTCACTGCAGCAGGACGCTCCATCACTGGTATGGATTTGTTCCTAAGTGCTCTGACGGGCCTGGTCGTTACCGGGCTGATCGTCTGGATCACTGAATATTACACCGGCACAGAACACCGTCCGGTTAAAAGTGTTGCTGCGGCTTCTGAAACCGGGGACGCAACCAACATTATTCAGGGCCTGGCGATTTCCATGGAATCGACGGCGCTGCCGGTTATTGTTATCTGTGGCGGCATTATTTCAGCATTCCTGACAGCCGGTCTGTTTGGCCTGGCCATCGCCGCAACAACGATGCTGGCCCTGGCTGGTATGGTTGTCGCGTTGGATGCTTTCGGTCCGGTTACCGATAATGCAGGTGGCATTGCCGAAATGGCTGAACTTCCCGAGGAAGTCCGCAAGACGACTGACGCATTGGACGCCGTTGGCAATACAACCAAAGCCGTCACCAAAGGCTACGCCATTGGTTCGGCCGGTTTTGCCGCCCTGGTCCTGTTCGCCGCGTATACCGAGGACCTCAAACACTACTTCCCCGATGTCAACGTCACCTTCAACCTGCAAGACCCGTTTGTCGTTGTCGGCCTGTTCATTGGTGGCCTATTGCCATTCCTGTTCGGTTCCATGGGAATGATGGCCGTTGGTCGCGCGGGTGGCGAACTGGTGGTTGAAATCCGCCGTCAGTTCAGGGAAATTCCCGGTATTATGGAAGGCACAGGCAAGCCGGAATACGGTAAATGTGTCGACATGCTGACCAAGACCGCGATCAAGGAAATGATTGTTCCTTCATTGCTGCCGGTTCTGGCCCCGGTCGTCATCTATTTCGTCATAATGCCTATTGCTGGTCAGGGAGCCGCCTTTACGGCCCTTGGTGCGATGCTGCTGGGTTCCATCGTCACCGGGCTTTTCGTCGCTATCTCGATGACATCAGGTGGCGGTGCGTGGGATAACGCCAAGAAGTACATCGAAGATGGCAACCACGGCGGCAAGGGCTCAGACGCCCACAAGGCTGCGGTTACTGGTGATACCGTCGGTGATCCCTACAAGGATACCGCAGGTCCAGCCATTAACCCGATGATCAAGATCATCAACATTGTGGCCATTCTGATGCTGGCAATTCTGTCCTAATTCAGAAGACCATCATTACAAATTAAAGTCCCCGGAGGGTTCGCCTTCTGGGGACTTTTTATGACTTGATTTTGTGCCTTAGTTGAAGCGGCCCAGGTTTCCGAACAACTGATCTATCAGGGTGAATTCGTTGCCGGCGGTTGGCGTTTTGCGATCAATGGGCTGGATCTTTTTGCCGTTTTCCGCCGTAAGGGTTTCGATCGTCGTGACAAATCCTTCCTCGTCGAATTTCAGGATAAGGACTTTTCTCTCTTTGACCTCGGGCTCGAAGAAGGCAAGGGTTTCGGTCCGTTGGGAGATATAGAACCAGGTCTCCTGATCAAAAACGGCAATGGTGGACGGGGTTCCGAGAATTTCCTTGATTTCAGCGCGTGATTGTTCGCCCGGCACGATCTCGCTTAGGCGTTCCGGGTCAGGCAAATTGCCGCGCACGTCAATCTTCGGTGTACAGGCGCCAAGTAGCGCCATCAGGCAAAAGGAAAATAAAAGCTTTGAAGGTTTTGATATCGACATTATTACTTGGCCCCCGTTAAGGCAGAGGGTGCGTCTATACTGCATCAGATACCTATTAGTACATGATAAAACACAGCAATCGAAGTCTGTTATCAAAAGTCAGATATTAAAATGAACATCCTGAAGAATTTTTTCTCTTTTTCCCGCGAGAAAGAAACCGCCCATAAGATGTATCAAATCATCGTCGAGCAGGCGCGGTTGCCTGTCTTTTACAAAGACCTTGGCGTTGCCGACACCTTCGACGGACGTTTTGATATGATCTCCCTGCATATGATTATTGTCATCCGTCGTTTGAAATCTGACGTTGAGCAAACCCGTAAACTGTCTCAGGCCCTGTTTGATTACATGTTCGACGATATCGACCTGAACCTGCGTGAAATGGGAATAGGGGACATGGGAGTGCTCGTCAGGGTCAAGAAGATGGCCAAAGCCTTTTATGGCCGCCTTGAATCTTACGATCAGGGACTTTCACAGGACGATGATACGAATTTGGCGTCAGCCCTTGAACGCAACCTGTTTCGCGAAAATGAGACGACGCCGAAGAATCTGGCTCTTTTCGTCGCCTATATGCGCCGTGAGGCTGCCCGTCTGGATGCCTGTACAGTCGATGCCCTGATGAAAGGCGAGCTTCAATTTAGTCCGCCATCGGGATTGGAGGCATGAATAAAGCGATGGATATAAAACCGGAATTCAGCTTTTTCATCAACTGCGAGACAGTGAAGGAAGCCGAAAAAACTTATCATATCGAAGCCAGTAACGACGAACGCAAAGCGCTTGCCAAACGTCTCGATCTGTTGAGCCTGGACAGCCTGAAGGTTAACGCTGTCGTGTCCAGGCAATCATCAGATCTGGTGCACGTTTCGTGTGATTGCAGTGCAGATTATATCCAGGCTTGCGTTGTTTCTTCCAAGCCATTGAAAAATCATTATGATTTTACTTTTGAGCGCACATTTAGCGCTACAGCTAAAGCTTATTTTGGCAGTGACGTTGAACCCGATGAAGAGGAGAGGGGGCTTGATGAGGAGATTCCCGAGCCGCCGGATACAATGACCGACGGTGGTTTTGATCTTGGCGAAAGCGTCGCCGAACAGCTATTATTGGAGATTGATCCCTTTCCACGTGCCGATGATGCTGTCTTCAATGATTTATCGAGCGCCGGGGACGATGATGGTACACAGAGGGCTAATCCGTTTGCCGTCCTTGAACAGCTGAAAAAGAAATAAAATTTATCTGTGATGCAGCTTGCCCCGGGGGCATTTATTGTATAAGAAACACCGCTTCGCTCTATGTAAGCGCAACCGAGAGAACTGATTATGGCCGTCCCTAAAAAGAAAATTTCAAAATCGCGTCGCAACATGCGCCGTTCCCATGACGCGCTTAAGGGCGCGAGCTATGAGGAATGCTCTGAATGCGGCGAATTAAAGCGCCCGCATCACGTTTGCGCATCTTGTGGTCAATACAAAGGCCGTGAAGTCATGGAAGCTGGTGACGCCGCCTAATCCTGTATAGGATTAGTTCCTGGTTTTCTGGTCACTACACAAGGACTTTTCTGTGAGTACGCGTAATTTAACGCTTTCACTTGACGCCATGGGTGGTGATAACGCCCCGGGTATGGTGGTGGATGGCATCAGCCTTGCGCTTGCGCGTATGCCGCATGTTGATTTCCTGCTGTTCGGTGACGAGAAACAATTAATCCCGCTATTGGATAAAACACCATCCGTACGGGAAGTTTGTCAGGTTCGTCATACCGAAGATACCGTTTCCAACGATGAAAAGGCCGGCGTCGCCCTGCGTTCCGGTCGTAATTCAAGCATGCGTCTGGCCATTAACGCGGTCAATGATGGCGAAGCCGCAGGAATCGTATCGGCTGGCAATACCGGCGCCTTGATGGCGATGGCGAAATTTGTCCTGAAAACCCTTCCCGGTATTGATCGCCCGGCGATCGCTAAAAACTTCCCGACCATGCACGGCGACTGCATCATTTTGGACCTGGGCGCCAATGTTCAGTGCGACGCCGATAATCTTGTCCAGTTTGCCGTCATGGGTGAAGCTTACGCGCGCAAGGTGTTGGGTATAGAGCAACCGTCCATCGGTATCCTCAACATCGGTTCCGAAGATGTCAAAGGTCATGAACAACTGCAACATGCGGCGGCCATGCTTCAGGAAATCAATCTTCCCATCCGCTTCCACGGTTTTGTTGAAGGTGACGATATTACCAAGGGTACGGTTGACGTTGTCGTCACAGACGGCTTCACCGGCAATATCGCCCTGAAAACAGCGGAAGGCACTGCCCGCATGTTCAGTACCTTCCTGAAAGAAGCCATGATGGGCTCACTTTCCTCCAGGATCGGGGCCTTGCTGGCAAAAAATTCTCTATCAAAGTTCAAGGACCGGATCGATCCCCGGCGCTATAACGGCGCCATGTTTCTTGGTTTAAACGGGATTTGCATCAAGAGCCACGGCGGCACCGATGCTTTTGGATTCGCCAATGCCCTCGATGTCGCGGTCGAACTGATATCCGATGACCTCAACGATGTTATTAAGGAAGACCTCTCTCATCTGGATGAGTTACATCCTGAGGCCTTAAGCAATTCATGACGATACATTCACGGATCACTGGTACCGGTTCATACCTTCCCGAACGAATTGTCACCAATGCCGAGTTGGCGAAGAGCGTCGATACCTCCGATGAGTGGATCGTCGAACGCACCGGTATTCGCCAACGTCATATTGCCGCCGATGACGAAACAACGGCCAATATTGCTTATCAGGCAGCACTTCGCGCCCTTGATGCCGCTGCTATCAGCATTGCCGAAATCGACCTTATCGTGCTGGCTACAGCGACACCTGACAACACCTTCCCATCGACGGCGACCAAGGTTCAGTCCTTACTTGGCATGACCCATGGGGCGGCCTTTGATATTCAGGCTGTCTGTTCGGGTTTTATCTACGCCCTCGCAACCGCTGACAATTTCATCAAGGCCGGGCAGGCGGAACGGGTTTTGGTTATTGGTGCTGAAACATTTTCGCGCATTCTCGACTGGGAAGATCGTACAACCTGTGTGTTGTTTGGTGACGGCGGCGGTGCTGTCGTCCTGGAAAAATCCGAAAAAGAAGGCGTTCTTTCTACGCACCTTCATTCAGATGGCCGCTACGGCAATTTGCTTTATGTAGACGGCGGGCCCTCAACAACCCAGAGCGTTGGTCATTTACGGATGTCGGGCCGTGAGGTTTTTCGTCATGCTGTGGTCAATTTGGCCAATGTGGTCGATGAAGCCCTGGCTGCCAACGACTATCAACGTTCAGATATTGACTGGCTGGTTCCCCATCAGGCCAACCTGCGTATCCTTACGGGTACGGCTCGCAAGCTGGGCCTTGGTGAAGACAGGATTGTGATTACCGTCGACAAGCACGCCAACACTTCTGCCGCATCCATTCCGTTGGCCCTGGACGAAGCCGTCCGCGATGGCCGCGTACAGGAAGGACAACTTGTACTGATGGAAGCCATGGGTGGTGGCTTCACTTGGGGCGCCGCTCTGGTCCGCTGGTAGATAACACCAACAAAATTAGTCACTTCCCGGCATCCCTTTGATATTGACGGATTTCTTCGGGAGCGATAACCTCTCCATCTCATTTGCCAATTAGGATTGAGCAAGATGTCCGGAAAAACAATTACACGTGCACAGTTAGGTGAATCGGTCTATCAGGAAGTTGGTTTGTCTCGAAGTGAGTCAGCTGATCTTCTTGAATCAGTCCTGACCCATGTTTCTGATGCGCTGGCTCGTGGCGAGACCGTTAAAATATCGTCCTTTGGCAGTTTTTCCGTTCGTCAAAAAGGGCAACGTATCGGCCGCAATCCGAAAACCGGAGAGGAAGTTCCGATCCTGCCGCGTAAAGTTCTCGTCTTCCGTCCTTCCCAGGTTTTAAAGAACCGGATCAATAACAAAGGTCCTTAAAACTTCTTAAGTAAAGAACGCTTCCATGGCAAAATCGAGTTCCGCCTTCAGAACCATCAGTGAAGTCGCTGAGGAACTTGACCTTCCCCAGCACGTTCTTCGATTTTGGGAATCCAAATTTAACGCGATTAAGCCCATGAAGCGCGGTGGTGGCCGTCGTTATTACCGTCCCCAGGACATTGATATTCTGCGCCGTATTCGGGATCTTCTTTATGATGACGGATACACCATCAAGGGGGTGCAGAAACTGTTCAGGGAAGGTGGCAAGGACAGCGTCAAAGAGAGCAAATCAAAAAGCTCTGAAAGCGCGCCAGGCAAAGACACCAAAGTCCAGAAGGAACTAAAATCAATCCTTGGCGAGCTTGAAGACATTCGTTCTCTTGTGGGTGCGTAAACAACTCCATTTGCCCCGTTGCACCCTATCGCCAGCACCCTTATAGTGCGGCCTCTGCCGATTGGCGAGAACCAGAATTATCGGAGCGTGGCGCAGTCTGGTAGCGCACTACACTGGGGGTGTAGGGGTCGTAGGTTCAAATCCTATCGCTCCGACCAAATGACGAAAGGATCAGCCTTAATGGGCTGGTCCTTTTTTCATATTTAAAAAAGGCTGGGGATTTATCGAAGATAAATATTTACTGGGAACGGATACCGGTTATCATTATTTTACTCTCTTGAATTGAACCGTATTGGACAGGTCCCGTAACCAATGACGTCAGCCGAAGACCAGTTAAAGACCTTATTACAAGTCGCCGAAGGTAAATTTGATGGCCTGACCCAGGAAAATTTGGGCCTTCAGCTTGAATTGGATGCCCTGAGGAAAGAAAATCAGGATCTTTCCCAGTCTTTCTTTGATTTGATGGACGCACAAAAGCTTGAGTCCGAACAGATGGTTCAGTTGACCGAACAAATCTGGGCATTGGAGGAAGCGCTCGCGCTTTCCCGTGAAAAGGCCATGGAGCAAATGGATATTATGAAAACCAAGTTCAACTCCATGAACGATTACATGAAAGACACGCTGGAAGCGGCTTCTCAAAACGCTTCGCGCATTGAATTGGCGGCGCGCGTTTATGAAATGAGCCAGAAAACCCAACTCGACGATATTGACCAACAAGTTGCTGATTTTAATGATCAGCTTAAATCGGGAAAACTGTAACAACCCGAAGAGAAAATTCTCTAACGGGCAAGGAGAAGCCTCATGTCATGGCAAGGTAAAGTTTTGCGCGTCAATTTGACCGCAGGCACCTGTGAAGGTGAAGAATTGAATATGGATTGGGCCTTCGGTTTTCTTGGTCAACGCGGTCTTGGGACCAAATATATGATGGCCGAAAGTGATCCTGCGGCCGACCCGCTTTCCCCGGGAAACAACCTTATTTTCGCCACCGGACCACTGACTGGAACACCGGCCTCAACGGGTGGGCGTTATTCGGTCATTACCAAAGGGGCGCTTGGCGGGGTCATCGCGTGTTCTAATTCAGGTGGCCACTTTGGCGCCGAGTTAAAAAACGCCGGCTGGGATATGGTTATTTTCGAGGGCCGTTCTGAAAAACCCGTCTACCTTTTCATCGATGATGACGAAGCCCAGCTCCTTGATGCATCTGAAATTTGGGGGAAGTCTGTTTGGGAAACTGAACCGGCGATCAAATCCATGCATCAGGACCCGGAAATCAAAATCGCCTCCATCGGCGTCGCCGGTGAGAAGATGGTGCGTTTCGCCTGTGTCGTTAATGACCTTGACCGGGCCGCCGGGCGCTCTGGCGTGGGTGCGGTGATGGGCTCCAAGCAGCTGAAAGCTATTGCTGTGAAGGGAAACAAGGGGATCGGGGTCAAGGATATGGCAGCGTTTCTTGCCGCTGCGGCTGTCTCAAACAAACGCATCGCCGATGATGACGAGGCCAAGGGTTTGACCGAAGACGGTACCATGTCGATGATGAATGTCACCAATTCCTATGGTTCTTTACCAACCCGCAATAATCGCGAATTGCAATTTGACGGTATTGATACGGTCAACCTTCAGGCCATGAAAGCACCCAGAAAAAGCGATGGAAAAACCAATCTGAAAACCAACAAGGCCTGCTTTGCCTGCACAATCGGTTGCGGACGGGTCGCGCAAATGGACCCGGATCATTTTTCTCTTTCCGAACGCAAGAATTTCCCGACCGTGTCGGGCGGCCTTGAATACGAATCCGGCTACTCACTTGGGCCTATGGTCGGCGTCGATGATATTGAGGCTGCGACCTACGCCAATTACGTTTGTAACGAACAGGGCATGGACCCGATTTCATTTGGGGCGACCCTGTCTGCCGCTATGGAACTGTTTGAAACCGGCGCGATTACCCAAAAGGAAACCGGTGGTATCAATCTTAAATTCGGTTCAGCCGAAGCTTTGGTGAAGATGGTTGAACTAACCGGCCGCGGCGAAGGATTTGGCGAAGAACTGGGGATGGGTTCGACCCGCCTGTGTGAAAAATACGGCCATCCGGAATTCTCCATGGCCGTTAAGGGTCAGGAAATTCCCGGTTACGACGGACGCGCTATGCAGGGAATGGGCCTGGCCTACGCCACGTCCAACCGTGGTGCATGCCATCTTAGGGCAAGCACCTACGGCGATGATTTTGAGCACATTCGCCCAGAGGGAAAAGCCAAGGTCGTCGTGGATACCCAAAATGATGCCAGTACAACGGATTCCGCCGGAATTTGTCAGTTTCCAGGTTATAGCATGGAGGAAATATCGGCCTTGCTGTCGGCTGCCTGCGAGGGCGATTGGTCAGAAGAAAACCTTGCTGTCGTTGGCGAGCGCATCTGGAATCTTGAAAAACAGTTCAACCTTGCTGCCGGATTAACCATGGCCGACGACACCTTGCCGGAACGTATGCTCAAGGAACCAGCCCCAAGCGGTGCTGCAAAGGGCCGGGTTTGTGAGTTGGACAAAATGCTGCCCGAATATTACGAATTGCGTGGCTGGGATAAAAAAGGCGAACCGACAAAGAAAACCCTGACCCGGCTATCACTGGACTAAAGCAAGTCCGGAAATGAAAATTCATCTTCATTTCATCGCCCTGCGGATGCCCGAACTGCCAACTGAAGGCAAGGACGAACTTGAACTCAAGGAGGGCGCGAGCCTTTCCGATGCTCTTGATATGCTGGGGGTTAGCGATATCAATTCCTATATGACGCTGGTCAATGAGACGTCAATTCCCGCAACCGAGCGCGCAACAACCGTTCTCGTTGAAGGTGATACCCTGACCCTGTTTTCCCCGATCAAGGGCGGATAGGCAGTGAATTCCCAGAGCGACGGCGAGCGAGCCGTCCTGACCGGCATCCTGCTGATCGTGCTGTCCATGTCGATTGTCCCCCTCATGGATGGTTTGGCCAAGGTGTTGAGTGCCCGCTACCCGGTCGTTGAGATCGTCTGGGCGCGATATTTCTTTCACCTGTTATATCTTCTGCCCATTGTCGTCGTTCGCTTTGGTGCCTCGGCATTAATTCCGCGTCACCCGTTATTGCAAATATTCCGCGGCGGATTGTTGCTGATCTCGACATTTTTATTTTTTGCCGCCATCGCCCAAATGCCAATTGCCGACGCCCTTGCACTGGTTTTTATTTCCCCCCTCATCGTAACGGCCTTGTCGCCGGTGCTCCTGGGTGAACAGGTTGGGTCCAGGCGTTGGGCTGCTGTATGGACGGGTTTTATTGGCGCCCTGATCATCATTCGGCCCGGATTTATATCTATCGATACAGGCACTGTTTTGGCTCTTGCCGCAGGGATTATCTATGCCTTTTATATGATTGCGACCCGAAAACTTTCCGGAACCTCACCACCCCTTGTCACCCTTACTTATACGGCCCTTCTCGGGGCCGTGGTAACAAGTGCCATCGTCCCATTTCAATGGATTATGCCCGGGGCGTTTGATTTTTTGTTGATGGCGGCAATGGGACTTTGCGCGGCGGCTGGTCACTTCCTGCTGATTAAAGCCTTCGAGTATGCGCCGGCATCGGTGTTGGCACCCTTTGGCTATTCGGAAATTGTCATGGCGACCATCATTGGATTTGTCATCTTTGGGGACTTTCCCGATACGTGGACCTGGTTTGGTATTGCCGTCATTATCAGCAGTGGTATTTATGTTTCAATTCGTGAGCGACGCTTCAATAAGTCCACCGCATCTGTTCCCGCCCAGGGACCGTTCCCGGATATAGCAAAAAAGGCCGCCGCCGATGCTGATCAATGAATTGAGAGTTGGCCGCAGAATTCATGGAATTTATATAGGGTCAAAATTTATTCAAACAATTCATTGCACGCTTGTAAGCCACCCTGAAATAGGGAATGCTCTGAAATAACAAAGATTTAAAGATAATAAAGAGGGCTGTTTTATGTCTGAGAATGACGACTATAAAGATCTGTTAAAGCAAAAACATTTCCTTGGCGAGGTTGAGCAAGCCATTCGTTTCGCCAATACCGAGTTGATCCACAAACAGATTCCAATTCTGAACAAGGACACGATCCTTGCTTTCGCCGTTCAGGTTGGAAAATTGCGGGCTAACTATCTGGAAGCAGCCTTCAAGGTTGGCCTCAACGAAAGCGGCAGTGCGCCGGAGGCCGACGTTATCGACGACATTAAAAGAAAGCGTGAATTGTTTGAAGTCGCACGCGATGCTTTTGAAGCCTTGCGTGACGCCATCGAGAAGGGCTACGTCGATATTGATATTGTAGATTAACGCTTAAGAGCGGCTTCAAGAGTCTCTTCTATATCAAAAACCGTTTCCAACCGGGCCAGATTAAAGACCCGCATCACCGAGGGATTGATTGAGGCAATGGTGAAATCCTTGCCTTTTTTACGGGCATTCTGAAACGCTTCGAGCAGACTGGCGATACCGGAACTGTCAATCAGTTCAACCCCCGACAGATCGACGACGATGGAACGACCCTGCGGTGCGCTTTCCATCAATATGGTCCTGACATCTCCCGAAAATTCCAAATCAATATCGCCGCTAAAGGAAATGATGACAGTGTCACTTTCGGTCCAGACTTTATGTTTCATCTTGTTACCTTGATCGGTTCACTATCGAAACAGACAACTGCAAATGCAGTCGAAGCAGGCGTTAATTAACAAGGGCACGACCAGCATCGGTTAATTTACAAATCAGCCAGTCTGGCTTCAAGGGATTGGCAAACCATGGCTCAGCCCAGCCATGTTCAATACAACTTTTGACGGTACGTTCACTGACCTTGCGGCCATTGTTATCAAAAAGCGGGAGTTTTCCAGCGGGTTGATCGCAACCACGCCGAAGCCAGCGTAATTGCTGCTCGGTTGCCTTGCTGTTGGTTGCCTTTGGCTTTTTGGCCATTATTATGCCCCCTGATCATTATCAGACATTATGCTACGGCACTTCTACACAATCAGGCAAGGCAGGGGGTTTTCACGGTGGCTACCGCCTGTGCGGCAATACCTTCCTTACGGCCGGTAAATCCCAGTTGTTCTGTCGTCGTCGCCTTGATGGAAATGCGCTGTTGTTGAATGCCGAGCACAGTGGCGGTGGCTTCGCGCATGGCCTTCCGATGGGGGCCGATTTTCGGGTCTTCGCAAATAATGGTGATATCCACATTGACGATTTCGCCACCACCCATGTTGATCAAATCATGGGCATGGGCAAGAAATAAATCCGAAGATGCATCCTTCCACCGGGTATCGCCGGGTGGGAAATGACTGCCGATATCTTCTGCGCCAATGGCCCCAAGCAGGGCATCGGTCAGGGCATGAAAGGCGACATCGGCATCGGAATGCCCGTCCAGGGCGAAGCTGTGGGGGATGTTGACACCGCACAAAGTGACCTGATCACCTTTACAAAAACGGTGGACATCGAAGCCTGTGCCCGTTCGATATTCCATATCCGTCAGATTTTGCTCAGCCAATTTCAAGTCATCCATTGTTGTTATTTTAACGTTTTCTGCGTTGCCCAAAACAAGTTCGACAGCCAGGCCGGCATTTTCGGCAACCGCTGCGTCGTCGGTCATTGAATCCGGTTCGCAATTTTTGTGGGCTTCAAAAATATCGACAAAATGAAAACCTTGTGGTGTCTGGGCTCGCCAAAGACCTGCTCTGTCGAGGGTTGTTTTAACAAACCCGTCATCGCTGCTTTTTAGCGTGTCATGGACGGGCAGGGCAGCGATGGCTCCTTTTGAGTTCCCTAATGCGTCAATCACCCGATCGATAATGTCGCTGGAGACAAATGGCCTGGCCGCATCGTGAATGAGCACAAGCTCGGGGGCCATGGCTGTTAAACTTTCCAGTCCAAGACAAACCGATTGCTGGCGGCTAGGTCCGCCAAATACTGGCTCCAGCAAATCGGGTAAATCCCCGCAGGCAAGGGCGGCGTCATATAAATCCCTGTCATCCGGGTGAATGACAGCGCGCACAGCCGTAATTTGCGGATGCCCGGTAAAGGCGTTCAGGGTGCGCCAGATCACCGGATATCCGCCAACAGAGCTATATTGTTTGGGCACTTCACTGCCGAAACGATGGCCGCGACCCGCACCAACCACAAGGGCGATACAACCGCTCATATCAATCCCGCAACAAATAGCATAAAATTTCTGTCCAAAGGGGTCACCGAAGTGCTCTAATTTGCACACGTGTTACTACATTATAAAGGTAAAATTCCAGCCATGATGGAAGAATTTCTGTTTAGCCTGTCCGCCTTTGCGGCCCTGTTGCCTTCCGCCTTTGTCGCCCTGAAGCGACGTCAGGCCGGGCGTGGTGATGAGGGCAGGGACGCTACCTTCTGGCTGACACTGGCCGTCGCCGTTGCAGGGCCCCTTGTTTGGGTCATCGTCAAGATGTCCGGTGCCTGGCAAACCGGCTTGTCGACGACATTATGGGTAACCATTGCCGCCTCGATGATGATCTTTGCCGTCCTTACCGTCCTCAATGACAAGGCCTGGCGACTGACGCCACTGCTTATCCCGTATATGGCTGTGCTGGCTGTTTTCGCTATTGTCTGGCAGCAGGCGCCTGTCGCCCGACCGCTGATGGACAAGCCGGGTGGCTGGATTGAAGCGCATATCCTGGTTTCCGTCGCCACTTACGCCCTGGTCACCATTGCTGCGGTCGCTGCATTGGCCGCCTTTCTTCAGGAGCGCGCACTGAAAACCAAACATCCAACACCCCTGACCCGCATGTTGCCATCCGTCGCCGAAAGTGAAAGCCTTTTGGTGCGTTTGTTGATTGTCGGCGAAGTGGTGCTGGGGCTGGGACTGGTCACCGGAATGGCGACCCAGTATCAGGAAACCGGTCACTTTTTAACCTGGGACCACAAAGCGATCCTGTCGTTGACGTCTTTCGCTGTTATCGGCGTTTTGCTTGCTGCTCATTTCATCAGTGGAGTCCGGGGACGTCGGGTGACCCGTATCGTGCTGCTTGCTTACCTTCTACTGACGTTGGGGTATCCGGGTGTCAAATTTGTCACCGATGTATTGATCGGCTGATTTTTTTCCCTTCAAACCCTATTTTCGTTGCTTTTTTGCCACATATGCACAATAAACAGGCATCTTATTTGGGTGTTTGGCCACTGTGCCATTAAAAGAGTAAAAAGTCCGCAAAATGAGCATCTCTATCGGTAACGTCATCATCGATGATCCGGTTATTCTGGCCCCTATGTCCGGGGTCAGTGATTTGCCGTTTCGCCGCCAGGTCAAACGTTGTGGCGCCGGGTTGGTGGTGTCAGAAATGATTGCCAGCAAGGCGATG
Organism: Rhodospirillaceae bacterium; assembly: GCA_018662005.1. Classification (NCBI taxonomy): domain Bacteria; kingdom Pseudomonadati; phylum Pseudomonadota; class Alphaproteobacteria; order Rhodospirillales; family Rhodospirillaceae; species Rhodospirillaceae bacterium. The sequence continues at coordinate 30,061 of JABJHA010000028.1, forward strand.
GTTCGAGCCGCCAGAAAAACCCTTAAAATGTCGACCTCATGCAGTGATGAATTGCCGATGGCTGTTCAGTTGGCAGGTTGTGAGCCCGAGATTGTCGCCGAGGCGGCGAAACTGAATCAGGACCGGGGCGCCGCTATCATCGATATCAACATGGGCTGCCCGGTCAAGAAGGTGGTTAAGGGAGAAGCCGGTTCGGCATTAATGCGTGACGAGGTTCTGGCCGGGAAAATTCTCGAGACCGTGGTCAAAGCGGTCGATATTCCAGTCACCCTGAAGATGCGAACCGGCTGGGACACAGACAGTCGAAACGCACCGAAACTGGCAAAAATCGCCGAAGACTGCGGTATCAAGGCGGTCACCGTCCATGGACGCACCCGCAACCAGTTTTACAAGGGTAAAGCCGATTGGCCGTTTATCGCCAAGGTTAAGGAAGCCGTATCAATCCCTGTTATCGGTAATGGCGACGTCACCACCCTGAACGATGCCAAAACCCTGTTAGAGCAGTCAGGCGCTGATGGCGTCATGATTGGCCGGGGCACTTATGGTCGGCCGTGGTTTCCGGGGCAGGTTATTCATTTCCTGAAAACCGGCGAGGAACTTGCCGACCCCTGTCTTGAGAACCAACTTGCCATCCTGCTGGATCATTACACCGAAATCCTCTCCCATTACGGCAGTTATGCGGGCATTCGCATCGCCCGCAAGCATATTGGCTGGTATTCAAAAGGCTTGCCGGGATCGGCAGATTTCCGCGCTCTGGTCATGGCGGGAACAGATGAAAACCGGGTGATTGATATGATCAAACAGTTTTACCTGCCATTGATTGATTTGAAGGCGGCGTAAAATGGGCAAAACGGCTTCACTGGTGGCTGCATCTGGTGAACCCGGCCAGCCCGATTTTGAAACCATCCTTAATGCCCTGGCATCAAGCATCGCCATCATCGACATCGATAACACGATCAGCTACGTCAACAATGCCAGTGAGCAGTTCTTTCAAGGCAGCGCGTCACATCTGGTGGGGCTGCCTATTGACACCCTGATCCCCGCAGACAGCCCAATTCTCAGCCTTTTGCAACAGGTCAGAAGCAGTGGCACAGCGGTTTCCGAATACGGGTTGCCCCTTGAAACGCCACGCATTGGCAAACGCTTGGTTAACATTCACGCCAGTTTAATGCCGGAAAACACGACATCGGTTGTTCTGGCCATACAGGAACGCTCCATAGCGGATACCATTGATCGCCATCTTACCCATCGGGGGGCCGCCCGTTCGGTATCTGCAATGGCGGCGATGTTGGCTCACGAGGTTAAAAATCCGCTTTCGGGCATCCGGGGTGCAGCACAGTTGCTGGAATCAAATGTCATGGAAGCTGACAAGGAACTTGCCCGCCTGATACGCGACGAAGCTGATCGGATCGTCGCCCTGGTTGATCGCATGGATATCTTCACAGATGGCGTTCCCCTTGATTATCAAGCAGTGAATATTCATCAGGTTCTCGATCGGGTACGAAAACTGGGCGAAAGCGGTTTTGCACAACATGTCCGCTTTGTTGAAAACTACGACCCGTCACTGCCAGCGGTTTTAGGCAACAGGGATCAATTGGTGCAGGTCTTCCTGAATTTAATCAAGAACGCAGCGGAAGCGACAACTCAGAACGGTGGCGAAATTGTCCTGACAACGGCCTACCAGCATGGTTTCCGGTTTGCCGTACCGGGCAGCAATTCCAGGGTCCATCTTCCGCTGATGGTCAGCGTTCAGGATAACGGTGAGGGAATACCGGAAGAAAATCGCAGATATCTGTTCGATCCCTTTGTCACCACCAAACCCAAGGGTTCCGGGCTTGGCTTGGCGCTGGTTGCTAAAATTATCGACGATCACGGCGGTATTGTTGAACTCGACAGCCATCCTTCGCGAACGGTTTTCAGGGTGATGCTGCCGACCGATACGTCGCAAACAGGTGAAGGTTAAGATGACAGGCCAAACGATCCTTGTCGCAGATGATGATGCGGCAATCCGCACGGTTCTGATCCAGGCCTTTGGCCGGGCCGGGTATGAAGTGCGGGCGGCTGGAAATGCTGCAACTTTATGGCGCTGGGTTAGTGATGGCGATGGTGATCTTGTTATCACTGATGTCGTCATGCCTGATGAGAATGGCCTCGATCTCATCCCGCGCATTCGTAAAATTCGCCCGGAACTTAAAATCATCGTCATGAGCGCCCAAAACACCATGTTGACGGCCCTAAAAGCGACCGAACGCGGTGCCTTTGAATATCTTCCAAAACCATTTGATTTGAATGTGTTGCTGTCGGTTGTTAAGCAAGCACTTGAAGAACCAAAAGAACGTCTCGATGAATTCCCCAGCGAAGCTAAAGCTGATTCCCCGGGTGAGAGTGATGGCGAAAGCATTCCCCTGATTGGCCGCTCGCCGGCCATGCAGGAAATATATCGCACGCTGGCACGACTGATGGGGACAGACTTGTCCGTATTGATTACAGGTGAATCAGGTACCGGCAAGGAATTGGTTGCCCGTGCTTTGCATGACTACGGCAAGAGGCGGCTCAGCCCCTTTGTCGCCATTAACATGGCGGCGATCCCGCGTGACCTTATTGAGAGTGAACTTTTCGGTCATGAAAAGGGCGCTTTTACCGGTGCTGTCCAACGGGGAAGCGGCCGTTTTGAACAGGCCGAAGGGGGAACCTTGTTTCTGGACGAGATTGGTGACATGCCGCCCGAAGCACAAACACGTTTGCTCCGGGTTTTGCAAGAAGGTGAATACACCACCGTTGGCGGACGCACCCCCATTCGCACCAACGTGCGTATTATCGCCGCCACCCACCATGATCTTAAACTGTTGATAAGACAGGGTTTATTTCGAGAGGATTTGTACTTCCGTTTAAATGTCGTCCCGATCAGACTGCCGGCATTGCGGGCCCGTACAGAAGATATAGCTGAGCTGGTCCAGCACTTTTTAAACCTGACAGCGGCGGAAGGATTGCCCCGTAAAGTTATCGATCCTCAAGCCATGGAACGGCTTAAATCTTATCGCTGGCCGGGAAATGTGCGGGAGCTGGAAAATATGGTCCAGCGTCTGGGCGCCTTGTATTCCCAGGAAGTCATCGGCATTGATGTGATCGAGGCCGAACTGGCCGATACATCGTCGCTGACTTCTGACTACACAGAAGGGACCGATGGCCTGTCGGGTACCGTCGAGCAACAATTGAATACCTATTTTTCAGCCCATGGCAGCAGTCTGCCTGCTGCAGGACTCTATGACCGGGTGCTCAGGGAAGTTGAACGCCCCTTGATTACCCTTACCTTGCAAGCAACCCGTGGTAATCAGGTGAAGGCCGCTGATGTCCTTGGTTTGAACCGGAATACATTACGAAAGAAGATCCGTGAACTCGATATAGCGGTCGTCAGAGGGGCCAAATGACGAGCCAGACAAAATCCAGTGACAGCTTGATCATAAAAACCAGATTGCTGTGGCGACGTCTGGGAATGAGCCGCAAGCTGGCTATTGCCCTGGTCGCAATGGCGGTCGCTTCGGGGTTGGCAACCGTCGCCACCATGACTGGTTGGCAGGACACCCCCGACCCTGATCCGCAAATTGTTCTGGCGCTGCTCTATACCGACGCTGTCTTGTTGCTGTTGTTGGGTGTTGTTGTCGCCCGGCGGTTGGTGTCGATCTGGGCTGAACGGCGGCGCGGGCAGGCAGGATCCGGTTTGCACACGCGGCTGGTGTTGATGTTTGGCCTGGTTGCTGCGGCCCCGGCCATCCTGGTTGCCATTTTTTCAGTGGTGTTTCTGAATTTTGGTATTCAGACATGGTTCAGCGACAAGATTAAAACCGCCCTTGAGGCATCCCATGCGGTTGGTATTTCGTATCTGCATGAACATCAGCAAAACATTCGCGCCGATGTCTTGGCGACCGCCAATGATTTGAACAACGAAGCGGCTGCGCTGATGCGTAACCGACGCCAGTTCAACAATTACCTGACCCGTCAGGCAGAAATTCGTGGTTTTCAGGAGGCCCTGGTGATTGACGGAAATGGCCGCATTCTCGCAAGGTCCATGTTTAGTCAATCGCTGGAGTTTGACCTGATGCCCAAGGAGGCCATGAACCAGGCCTCCAGGGGGCGCATCGTCGTTCTTAATATCAAGGAAGACAGGGTTCGCGCCATCGTCAAACTAGACGGCTTCGTCGATGCATATTTTCTGGCAGGACGTTTTGTTGACCCGCAAGTTCTCGAATATATTGAAAACACCGCTGGCGCCGTCGATAAATACAAAAGCCTGGAAAAAAATCAGGAAGGCATTCAAATCACCTTCGTGATGATTTTCGGCGTCGTTGCGTTGTTGTTGCTGATGGTCGCCGTCTGGGTTGGCTTAACCCTTGCCGGAAAGATGTCGCGGCCTATTTCCCGCCTTATTTCTGCCTCCGAGCGGGTCTCGGACGGTGAATTGGGGGCCCGCGTCGAGGAAACTGCCGGTACCGATGAAATCAGTTCGCTGGGTCGGGCATTCAATAAAATGACATCGCAGTTGCAGACACAGCAGCGAGGCCTGATTGAAGCCAACCGCCAGCTTGATGAAAGAATGCGCTTCACCGAAACTGTTCTCAGTGGCGTATCTGCCGGGGTTATTGGCCTGGATAATGAAGGACGTATTCATCTGCCTAACCGAATTGCATCGGAATTGCTGGGATACAAACTTGAAAATGTTATCGGGCAGCCTTTGGCGACTGTTATTCCGGAATTTAACGAGCTTTTGGAAAAAAGCATCAAGCGTCCCGACAGGCTTTTCTCTGATGAAATCAAAATTGAAAGGGAAGGGCACGTCATCACCCTGCTGGTCAATATCGCGGGTGAAAAGCTGGGTGACGAAACCCTTGGCTACGTCGTTACTTTCGATGATGTGACGGAATTGTTATCGGCCCAACGCAAGGCTGCCTGGGCAGATGTCGCAAGGCGCATCGCCCACGAAATCAAGAACCCGCTCACGCCAATCCAGCTTTCGGCTGAACGCTTGCAGCGCAAATACCTGAAGCAAATTGATACAGACCCGGAAACTTTTTCCAGCTGTACCGAAACAATCATTCGCCAGGTTGAGGAAATTGGTCGCATGGTTGATGAGTTTTCTTCCTTTGCCCGAATGCCCCAAGCGACCTTGAGGGAGGAAAATTTATCCGATATTTGCCGTCAGGCCGTCTCGTTGGAGCGCCACCGTCATCCGGAAATTGATTACCAACTGGAAGTCCCCGAAGGCCCGGTAAGTTTACGCTGCGACAGCAGTCAAATCGGTCAGGCCCTGACCAATTTGTTAAAGAACGCAGCAGAGTCCGTGTCCTCTCGCTTTAATTGCGATACCCGGGACGGGGAAATACGCTGCTCCATAGCCGAAATAACCCACAACAAGGATGATGAAACCCTTGCCGTCATCATTAATGATAACGGGATGGGATTGCCCAAATCCGAACGTCAAAAACTGACTGAACCATATGTTACAAGTCGTGAAGGCGGAACCGGACTTGGTCTTGCCATTGTAAAAAAGATTATGGAAGACCACAGCGGGGAAATTCTGCTTGCTGATAGCAAGGATGGCGGGGCGATGATTACATTGTTATTCCATCAGTCCGAAGAGGCCGAAGATGAAAATGATGTTGATCCAATGAAGAGTGCAACCGGGGTTATGACCAATGTCTCTTGAAATCATGATCGTTGATGACGAAGCGGATATTCGGGAATTAACCGCCGGTATTCTGGAAGATGAGGGCTACCTGACCCGAAAGGCCGCCAGCAGTGACGAAGCGCTTGCCGCCATCGCCACCCGCAGGCCAAGCCTGGTGCTTCTGGATATCTGGCTGCAGGGCAGTGCCCTCGATGGCATTGAAATTCTTTCCCACATCCAAGCTGAATATCCGGGCCTGCCGGTGGTTATGATGAGCGGTCACGGCAATATCGAAACGGCGGTTACGGCGATCAATCTTGGGGCTTATGACTTCATCGAAAAACCGTTTAATTCTGACAGACTCCTGTTGATTACGGCGCGCGCCCTTGAAGCATCACGCCTGCGTCGGGAAAACGAGGAACTGCGACAAAGGGCAGGGACCGAAAACGAACTGATTGGCAAATCCACTGCCATAAACCAGGTCCGCCAGGCCCTCGACAGAGTAGCCCCGGCCAATTCAAGAGTTTTGATTTCCGGGCCAGCGGGCTCGGGCAAAGAAGTCGCGGCCCGTCTGCTTCATAAAATGTCCGGTCGTTCGGGTGGACCCTTTGTCGTCCTCAATTGCGCCTCCATGGCCCCGGAAAAGGTTGAAATGGAATTATTCGGGCTTGAGGCGTCAGATGACGATACGGCCGCCCGCAAGACAGGTACGTTTGAAGCCGCCCACAACGGAACCTTGTTGCTCGATGAAGTCGGCGATATGCCCCTTGAAACGCAAGGCAAAATCGTGCGTGTCCTGCAGGAACAAATTTTTGAACGCATCGGCGGCACGACAAAGGTAGAGGTGGATGTCCGTGTCGTCGCCTCGACAAGCCGTGACCTGAGTGAGGAAATGGCAAGCGGCAACTTCCGTGAAGACCTGTTTTATCGATTGAGTGTCGTTCCCATTGAACTGCCACCCTTGAGCGCCCGCATAGACGATATAGCCCCGCTGGCAGAACACTTTATTGCCCGTGCAGCAGGGAATTCAGGACGTTCACCCAGAACTCTGGCCCTGGACGCCATCGCCGCCTTGCAGGCCTATTCGTGGCCCGGAAATGTCAGGGAACTTAAGAATATTATCGAGCGACTGCTGATCATGGCCCCCGAAAATGATGAAGAAGCCATGGGAATGGATATTCTTCCGCCAGAAATCAGTGGCAGGAATTCTGAAATCACTAGTGAAACCGTTGAAAGTATCAATGGAATCATGGGCCTACCTTTGCGAAAGGCGCGTGAGGCTTTTGAAAGAGAATACCTGAATTCACAAGTCAGCCGTTTTGGCGGCAATATTTCGCGGACAGCCACTTTTGTCGGAATGGAGCGCTCGGCCTTGCATCGAAAATTAAAAACACTAGGTATTGATACCGCTGGCAGAACCGGTCAGGCTTCTGATGGATAGCCGGGAAGGGAATCTTATACGATGAAAGTCATAGTTTGCGGCGCGGGCCAGGTTGGTTCCAGTATCGCTCGCCAGTTATCTATGGAAAACAACGATGTCACCATCGTTGATCAATCCTCAAAGCTGGTTTCGCAAATTACCGATACCCTTGATGTTCAGGGTGTTGTTGGGCATGCCTCGCGCCCGGATGTTCTGGAAAGCGCCGGCGCGGAAGATGCCGACATGATCATCGCCGTCACCTACGCCGATGAAGTCAATATGGTTGCCTGTCAGGTTGCCCATTCCCTGTTTGATGTACCAACCAAGATCGCCCGGGTACGCCACCAAAGTTACCTGATGCCGATTTGGGCCAATCTGTTTTCCCGTGATCACATGCCCATCGACGTCATCATTTCACCGGAAATTGAAGTCGCCCACGCCGTCACCCGCCGTTTGCAGGTTCCTGGCGCTTTTGAAATGATCCCCATGTGCGACGATAAGGTACGGCTGCTTGGTGTTCGCTGTAACGATGATTGCCCGCTTGTTCATACGCCGCTTCGCCAATTGACCCAGCTATTCCCCGACCTGAATATCGTCATTGTCGGCCTGATGCGTGAAAACGCACCCATTGTGCCAACCGGTGATGACCAGATGCTGCCCGGTGACGAGGTCTATTTTGTCGTCGATACGGAACATTTGCCACGCGCCATGGCCGCCTTTGGCCATGAAGAATCAGAAGCCCGTCGATTACTGATTTTCGGGGCCGGAAACATAGGCCTGTTTCTTGCCCAGCAACTGGAAAGGGAATTCCCCTGGGTCAGGGCGAAATTGATTGAGAGCGACCTGAGCAGAGCTGAAGCCGTTGCAGGACAGTTGGAAAAGACTGTCGTTCTGCACGGTGATGTGCTGGACCCTGAAATCCTTGAAGAAGCCAACGCCGGAGCCGCCGAAACGGTGGTTTCGGTCACCAACGATGATGAAACCAATATTCTGGCCTCTCTGCTGGCCAAGCGTCACGGTGCCAAACGCGCCATCACCTTGATCAATAAAATTTCCTATGAACCCCTGGTAGCGCCATTAGGTATTGATGTGGTGGTCAGCCCGCGCAACATTACGGTCTCGACGATCCTGCAACAGGTCAGGCGCGGGCGCATTCATTCCGTTCATACTCTGCGCGAGGGTTTCGGTGAGTTAATTGAGGCCGAAGCACTGGAAACATCGCCCCTGGTCAATACGGCCCTTAAGGATGTCAATCTTCCGGCCGGAGTTCTGCTCGGTGCTATTGTTCGTGATACGGAAATCATAACGCCGCGTGGCAATACGGTTGTTCAGGTCGGCGACCGTGTGGTTTTGTTTGCGGCACCTGATCAGGTTCGCAATGTTGAAAAAATGTTTTCTGTCCAACTTGAATTTTTCTAAAGGTAGCAAATCCATGTCACGCATCGCTTACGTTAACGGACAGTACGTCCCGCACCTTTCCGCCGCTGTCCATATCGAGGATCGTGGCTATCAGTTTTCCGACGGTGTCTACGAAGTCATTGCCATCCATCATGGCAAACTAATTGATATGGACGGCCATATGGAACGCTTGACCCGGTCTTTAAGCGAGCTTGAAATCGCCTGGCCGGTTGGTCCGCGCTCCCTTGATATGATTATCCGTCAGGTCATCAGGCGAAACCGCATTCGTGACGGCATTGTCTATTTGCAAATTACCCGCGGCGTCGCCCCGCGCAATCACGCTTATCCGGCCCACCATGACAGCGCCCTTGTTGTTACGGCCAAGCGCTTTCCGCCCTTTGATTTTGACGCCGCCAACAAAGGGGTTGATGTCATCACGACACCTGAAATTCGCTGGCAGCGCCGCGATATCAAAACCGTATCCCTGCTTGGCAATTGCATGGCCAAGGAGAAAGCGGCCCGCGCCGGTGCCTATGAAGCCTGGTTTGTCGAGGACGACGGCATGGTCACCGAAGGAACAGCTTCCAATGCCTGGATCGTCACAGCGGAAGGTAAATTGGTCACCCGAAACACCAGCAATTCGATCCTTAACGGTATCACCCGCCTGTCGGTCCTGAAAATCGCGGGGGAGTATGGCGTTGAATTTGTTGAACGTGCTTTCTCGCTTGAAGAAGCCAAGTCAGCGAAGGAAGCCTTTGTCAGTTCGACCACCTCATTCGTTAAACCGGTCCTTCACATTGATGGCGACCCGGTTGGTGATGGAAAAGTCGGCGCGCTTTCGGCAAAACTGCTGGCCTATTACGGTGAGCACATGAAGGCGCAGGCAGCGTGAGCCCAGTCGTCGTAAGCGCTTTACAAAAACCCGAAGCCATCCTTTTTGACTGGGACAACACCCTGGTCGATAGCTGGGCGATTATTTTCGATGCCCTGAACTTCACCTTGAATGCTTTCGATAAAGAACCCTGGACCATGTCCCAGGTCCGCGAACGGGTTCGTAAATCCTTGCGTGACAGCTTCCCGACCTTGTTCGGTGATGATTGGGAAAAAGCCGCGGACGTCTTCTACGCCCGCTTTGATGATATTCACCTGACGATGATCAGTCCTTTTGACGGGGCGGCCGAGATGCTTGCTGACTTGTCGGGACGTGGCATTTACCTAGGCGTTGTCAGCAACAAGCGCGGCGCATACCTGCGTAAAGAAGCCAGTCATTTGGGCTGGGACAGGCATTTTGCTAAATTGGTCGGGGCCACAGATGCCAGCAATGACAAACCGGCAACGGACCCGGTCGAACTGGCTTTGTCGGGCACACCCCACAAACGTGGTGGCCAGGTATGGTTTGTCGGCGACGCGGACATTGACATGGAATGCGCCTTCAATGCTGAACTGGCGCCGGTTTTATTACGCCGGGAAGCTCCCGAGCCTCAGGAATTTAACGATTTTCAACCGCTCTGCCACCTTGAGAACTGTCTGGCACTTTCCAAATTGGTCGAAAATATGTAATATTATGATGCATCCGGGGCTGGTTAGCACTGGAGGCGTTGACAAGCAGGGAATACAAAACATTCCGCCCAAGTAAAGGCGGATAAAATAATAAGAAAAAAGGGGTTACGATCATGTCACCCGAAAAGACCCAAAACGTCCAAGATGTTTTTCTGAACCACATAAGAAAAAACAAAACACCCGTCACAGTCTTTCTTGTTAATGGCGTGAAACTGCAGGGCATTGTCACCTGGTTTGACAATTTCTCGGTTCTTTTGCGTCGCGACGGGCATACGCAACTCGTCTACAAGCATGCCATTTCAACAGTCATGCCTTCCGAGCCCGTACAGTTGTTCGAGCCGGAAAAAGACGAAGAATAAGTAAACGACGCACTTGACCAATTCGACCAAGGATCCGGCGTCCTTAAGGGGCACTGAAAAAGTCAGGACAGAGCGTTGTCTTGTCATCCACCCGCTTATTAAAGGCCCCGGAACGAATACCCGCGACCCGGCCGCACGATTGGAAGAAATCGTCGGACTGGCGTTGGCTATTGACGTCAGCGTTGTTCACGCCGATATCGTCACCCTGAACCGCATTAAACCTTCAACGCTGATGGGAAAAGGCACGCTGGCCAGTATTGCGACCATTATATCCGGGCACGTACCAGGAAACCGCGATCCGGGTACGGGCGCCATTGATATTGCCGTTTTTGATATAGCCTTAAGCCCGATCCAGCAACGCAACCTTGAGCGCGAGCTGAATTGCAAGGTGATCGACCGAACCGGGCTTATCCTTGAAATTTTCGGTGATCGGGCTCGTACCCGGGAAGGCCGCCTGCAAGTTGAGCTTGCCGCCCTGACTTATCAACGCTCGCGCCTTGTCAGAAGCTGGACTCACCTTGAAAGGCAACGCGGTGGCGCCGGTTTCATGGGCGGGCCGGGTGAAACCCAGATTGAAACGGATCGCCGGCAAATCGACAAACGCCTGACCCGTTTGCGTCGCGATCTTAAAGAAGTCAAACGAACCCGCGACCTGCACCGCAAAGCCCGGCGGCGAACGCCTTATCCCATCGTTGCCCTTGTCGGCTATACAAACGCCGGTAAATCGACTTTGTTCAACCGCCTGACCGATGCCAATGTCGATGCCCAGGACCAGTTGTTTGCGACCCTGGACCCGACCATGCGCGGGATTGATCTTAGGTCAGGGCGGTCCCTTATTTTATCGGACACGGTTGGTTTCATTTCCGACTTGCCACACGAACTGGTTACCGCCTTCCACGCGACCCTGGAAGAAGTGACCGAAGCGGATATTGTCATCCATGTTCGTGACGCCGCCCATCCGGATACGGGTGCGCAAAAGAAGGATGTCCTGAAAGTCCTGGCAACGCTTGGCTTAAATGATAATGGGGATAAAACCGACAAGAAATTTATCGAAGTTCTCAACAAGATAGATGCCGTCGAAACTGATGATCTGGTCATTCTAAAAACCAAGGCAGAAAGGGCAGGCGGCCCGGTTGTTAACGTATCAGCGTTAACCGGTGAGGGGTGTTCGGCACTGCTACATACAATCGATGAATTGCTGGCGCTTTCCACATCGACCCATGCCATTGATGTTCAATCGGCTGATGGCGCAACTCTTTCCTGGCTCTATGATCATGGTGAGGTTATTGAACGCATGGACGATGATGACGGTGTGCATGTGAAAGTCAGGCTCGATGAAGCCAACTGGGCCCGCTTCGAGCGTCGTTAACCGGGGGTTGTTGGGTAATGCTTCCAAATACTGAAATCGTATCCCAGATTATTACCGAGACGGCGAAAGCCCTGATAACACCACGTTTTCAACAACTCAATGAATCTGACGTGCGTGAAAAATCTCCCGGCGATCTGGTTACCATTGCTGATGTGGAGGCGGAAAAACGTCTTGAAGCAGAATTAACGGCGCTTGTCCCGGGATCCCTGGTTGTCGGCGAGGAAGAGGCCGAGGATTTCCCCAGCGTCCTTGACCGCATAAACCAGGACGCGCCAGTTTGGGTACTTGACCCGCTGGATGGCACCCGCAATTTCGCCCACGGGCGCGAACCCTTCGCTGTCATCGTCGCGTACTGCCAGGGTGGCGAGACCCTGATGGGCTGGATACACGATCCCATGACAGGTGAAACCGTGTGGGCAGCAAAGGGGCAGGGGTGTTGGAGTGGAAGCAACCGCTTGACCATAGCTAATGCGGAACCGGTTGATGAAATGAAAGGCTCACTCAGTCCCAACGTCGCCAAGCGCCTGAAATCTGTCAACGGTGCACCAACACAAATAAACCGGGTCGGCTGTGTTGGCCGCGACTACATGGACTTGGCACTGGGGCGATTGGACTTCGCCCGCTACGCATACCGGCTGAAACCTTGGGATCATGCCGCCGGGGTGTTGATCCACGCAGAAGCAGGGGGCGTCAATCGTTTGCTCAAGGCCGGACGGGATTATCACCCTGACTTGAACCCGATGGATGCCCAAAGCACGGGTGAAACGCTGATAATGGCTCCAAATTTGATGACCCTTGAATGTCTCCGCGAGTTGCTAGACGAATAGAAACGTTTCACCATGCGGAAAACCAGTCCGTAAAAGTTGATCGGACTTTGCCAGTGGCTTAAACAAAGGCAACTGAATTTTATAAAGGAACAGGATTATGGCGTCGAAAAAATTAGCTTTCATCGGTCTTGGTGTTATGGGCTATCCGATGGCAGGTCATTTGGCCAAAGCCGGACACGATGTCACCGTTTACAATCGCACCACCGCCAAGGCTGAAGCCTGGAGCAAGGAATTCGGTGGCTCTTTCGCCGAAACCCCGGTCCAGGCTGCCGAAGGTTGCGAAATTGTTTTCGCCTGCGTCGGCAATGATGATGATCTGCGCAGCGTCACCTTTGGTGAAGACGGAATCCTTGCCGGCATGGACGAAGGCTCTATTTTTGTCGACCACACCACGGCTTCGGCTGATGTGGCGCGGGAAGTCTACGCCGCCGCAAAAGAAATGAACAAACGCTTCCTTGATGGCCCGGTTTCAGGTGGCCAGGCGGGAGCCGAAAACGGACAGCTGACAATCATGCTGGGTGGTGATGAAGATGCTTTTGATGCGACCAGTGACATTATGGAAGCCTACGGCAAAGCCGTCACCCTTATGGGAGATGCAGGGGCAGGCCAACTAACCAAGATGGTCAATCAGATCTGTATCGCAGGACTTGTTCAGGGGCTTTCCGAAGGCTTGAACTTTGCCAGCGAAGCGGGGCTTGATGTCAAGCGGGTGGTCGATGTCATTTCCAAGGGCGCTGCCCAGTCATGGCAAATGGAAAATCGGGCCTATACAATGGCTGACGATGAATTCGATTTCGGCTTCGCTGTCGACTGGATGCGCAAAGACTTGGGCATCTGCATGAACGAAGCCGGTAATAATGGCGCCAAACTACCCGTGACAAAGATCGTTGCCGGTTATTATGAGCAGATAGCCGAACGCGGCGGTAACCGTTGGGACACCTCGAGTTTGATCCGCCTGTTGAAGGATTAAGCGGGCTTCGTCATCACCAGTTCGATTGTGTGGGCGTCAAAGCCGCCAGCGATTTCACGGGTTTTCTCGCTGTTGCTGCCTGAAAAATAATCGAAGGACCTGATTTCCGTGATGTCGGTAAATCCGGCTGCGGCAAACAGGGCGATATATTGATCCTTCAATGACGCGCCAACCACGCATTCCGCCCACAGTTCCGGGTCGGATTTGCATTGTTCTGAAATCGCCTTGTCGACGACAATATCGGCCAGTTGAACCTTGCCGCCTGGCTTCAGTACGCGAAAGATTTCGGCAAAACTCTTGGCCTTGTCAGGAATCAGGTTGAGAACACCGTTCGAGGTCACCACATCGACGCTTTCATCGGGCAGCGGGATGTCTTCCGCCTCGCCAGCCAACGTCGATACGTTTTTAGCGCCTGAGCTATCAATATTGTCTTGTAGTTTGTTAAGCATTGCCGGGGTCATATCCAGGCCATGCACGTGACCTTCTTCGCCAACGGCAAGACCGGCAATCAGGCTGTCTGTACCAGCCCCGGAGCCAATGTCGAGAACGATGTCTCCATGTTTGATCACCTCTGCCGCATGGGGATAGCCGACACCGGCAAAACTTTCCATTGCCGTTGTTGAAATTTGATCCAGCAATGGGTCGGGATAACCAACAAACCGGCAGGCGTCGCGCCCGGTCGGGAAGTGGAATTCCTTGTCAGGATTGCGCGCTACATCGGTATACATCACCTTAACGGCGGCGATGATGAATTCTCGTTTATCGGATAGTACGGCGACCATTATTATCTCCCCCCGGAGAAAATTATTCAGCCAATATTAAAAATCTTTAAGCAAGCCATCAATTTTGTTTTTCAGGCTATCAGGAACTGCTTCGCTGTTGGCGTTCTTAATGCGTTTTTTCAACACACGTTCAAAATCGGCCCGCGAATAACAGCCCCGACAAGTTTGCAAGTGGGCATCAATCTGAGCCTGTTTCTCGGCGTTGACCTCGCCATTAAGAAACTCAATCAAATGCGCAAGGACATCCTCGCAGCTGATCTTGTCTGAATGATCATGTTTATCAGTCATGGCTTATACCTTCCTGATTGGATTGAGGACGAATTCCGGCGTCCATGGCTTCTTGCCATAGTGCTTTTTGCAGCTTCGATCTAGCCCGTTTAAGGCGGGAACGAATGGTGCCGATTGGCACATCCATGATTTCGGCTGTTTCTTCGTAAGAAAACCCCTGAACCTCAATGAGCATGACGACGGTTTTGAATTCGTCTGACAGGGCGTTAATGGCATTATCGATTTCTTCGCGCAGCAGGTTGTTGACGAAGGTTTGCTCCGGGTTATCCCACCACAACAGAAAAGGCTGGTGAAGGGATTCAAAGAGTGAGAACTGCTCGTCATCATCTTCGCCGGGTTCTTCCACGTACGGGACTGTTTCGCCTTCAGTCTTTTGCTTGCGGTACGAGGATATAAAGGTGTTTGTGAGGATACGGAAAATCCAGGCGCGAAAACGATCCCGCTGCTCAAGCTTGGCGAACGCGGCCCAGGCCTTGCTGACGGTTTCGGCGACCAAGTCTTCGGCGGTGTCGGGATTACGAGACAAACGCAGCGCGGTATTGTAGAGCGACTCCATGTGTTTGGTAATTTCACGCGAGAAAAACTCCCGATCTGTCAGGTTGTCAGCCAGTGTTAATACTCCCCATATACAAGGAGCCAACGATAAGAAAACCGACTCCTCTTATAGATTGACGCAAAACGCAAAAAATAGTTCCCAAAAAAGATGATTTTTTCGGAACTATTTTTATTTATTAAAGAAAACAAGAGAGTAGAGGGTATCTACTCCCTTGTTTTTGATCAATCAGGATGGTTTTACAGCCAACAGAGAGATCGCTTTGACGCCCCATTTATCGGCAGCGCCGGTGGCGTTGTCGGAAATGAATTCATAAGGCATCGGCTCTACGGTAACCACATGCAGTCCGCTAAGCTTGATGGCCTTGCAATAATCGTCTTCCTGCATGGCCCCGCCAATGCAAGCGGCCCACAAGTCGGCATTACAGGAAACACCTTCGGGCAATGGTTTTTCGCTGACGATATCGGAAATGGCAAGGCGTCCGCCGGGCTTGAGAATACGGGCGATTTCCGAGAAAACTTCGGCCTTGTCCGGCGAGAGATTGAAAACACCGTTACTGATAACGGCGTCGTAGCTGGCGTCGGCCGCCGGCAAATCCTCTATATAGGATTTAACGTAGTCGATATTTGTGAAACCGGCTTCATCACGCAAGGCTGCTGCCTTGGCGCGTTGGGCGTCTGTCATGTCGATACCGGTGACGGAACCTGTATCGCCAACGTGCAGAGAAGCGATGAAGGTATCGGTGCCTGATCCACTACCCAAATCAATGACGCTTTCGCCCTGCTTCAGTTTCGCCAGGTGAAAATAGTAACCGACACCGGCAAATGATTTAATGGCGTCGGCCGGAATTTTGTCCAGGTCGGCAGGCTTGTAACCCAGGCGTTCGCATAACGCCCGGCCCATTTCAAAGTGAAACTCTCCATCAGGGTTTTCGGCGACACGCTGGTACATGTCTTTAACCTGATTTTCCAGAGATTCCCGATCAACGTTCTGATCGATAAAATTATGTGCTGTGGCGTTTTGCATAACTGTCTTCCTTAATACTTGGGGGTGAGCAACCGGGCTTACCAGTTGCTCACCATGTGTGTACGGATTTAGATAAGAATCTGTGCGCCTTCGCTAACGAAACCGATGGTGCGGGCTGCACCGGCGATTTCAGCACCAGATACCAGATCATCTTCGCTAATGCCGCGAGATTTGGCGCATACCGGGCATACCCAGATCTGACCGCCATTTTCCTGATAAGCGCCCAGCAGTTCGCTAAGCGGCGGATAACCTTCGGCCTGTTTGTCGGTGGCGCCATCTTTTGTCACAAGATCGACCGATGATGCGGTCAGGAACATTGCGGTTTCGTTATCCATGGCGGCAGAGGCGCTGCCAACGATAAAGGCGACGGATGCACGTTCCAGATCTTCATTGCCGTAGGTGCAGTTGACGAGATATTTGTTGCTCATGATAGTTAGCTTCCTGTGTTGTCTGTTCGGAGGTCCCGCCGTTATTCGGCGTCCCCAACCATTCAGACGGTTGCTGAGCAAAAAAGTTCCCGGACCGGGAAAACTTTTTTAATTTTATTGAAAATAATGGGAGGAGGGGGCTTTCAAACTAGCGTAAATTGAACGACAGCTTGGGCGAGGGGTCAAATGGTGACGTGATAACCCATATGTAAGTTTTCTTGCGACCTTCGCCGTCTTTCACCTTGTTGGCGTTGTGAGAGATGACCTTGGCATCGGTAATCACTTTCAAGGAACCCTGAAAGCCAAGACCTAAATCGATCATGCGCTGGGCATTGAGTTTGGATATGGGTGTTCCCCGAATGGAGACAATTTGTTTGCTTTTGACATAACTGATCGACAGCAAGTTTTCATTGCGGCGCAGGAAGCTGACCATCTTAGATTTTAAAATATCACCCTGTTTTTCCCATTTGATCCGGAAATGACCTTTTTTGAAATATTCAAACAGCTTGGTGGAACTGTCGCGCATCAGATCATTTTTAAGGCGCTCAACCCGCTCCGCTTCCTCTTTCGGGCTGATGTGATCCTTGACCACTTTATTAAACAGGTTCATTTCGGCCATATAACCTTCAAAGGTGATTTTGTAAAAACCGGCGCGACCAACCTCGATTTCAGCGTCAAAGCTGGCCGGAATGTAACAACCGCTTATAGGCACGATGAGGAGGGCGGTAAAAAGTAATATTTTTAGTCTTTTCAAAAAGTTAGACCTCATTTTCCACCTTCGCCCGGTCCCAAAGTGCGTCCATTTCCTCCAGATTAGAGGTTTCCGGCGTTTTGCCTTCGGCTGCCAGCATAACCTCTATGGCCTTGAAACGGCGCTCAAACTTGGCATTTCCGTGGCGCAAGGCCGTTTCCGGATCAATATCAAGTTTGCGGGCCAGATTGACGCAGGTAAACAACAAATCACCCAATTCATCCTGCAAGCGGTCTTTACCCGCACCCGCTGCCATTTCAATGGCCATTTCCCGGGATTCTTCATCAAACTTGGCAAGCACGTCAGATGCCTGATGCCAGTCAAAACCGATTCGGGCGGCGCGTTTTTGCAGTTTCAGGGCGCGGGTGAGGGCGGGCAATCCGGGTGTCACACCTTCAAGGGCACTATGAAGCGCTGTCTTGTTACTCTTTTCCTTACGTTCATCCGCCTTCAGACTCTCCCATGAACGGGTTTGTGCTTCTGTTGTTTTGATGTCCGCATCACCAAAAACATGCGGGTGGCGACGCACCAGTTTGTTACAGATGGCATCGGCGACGTCATCAAAGGAGAAGAGGGCGTCTTCTTCGGCCATACGCGCATGAAAAACGACTTGCAGTAACAAATCACCCAATTCATCGACCAGGGCAGGCATGTCGTTTTGTTCGATGGCCTCGGCGACTTCGTAGGCTTCTTCGATTGTGTGTGGCGCAATACTGGCGAATGTCTGTTCAACATCCCACGGACAGCCTTTTTCAGGATCGCGCAACAAGGCCATGATGCTGATCAGCCGCTTGATCGGTTCTTCTGGTGTTGAACTCATCTTCGATCCTTCAAATTCAAACACACCTTAGCCGTCGCTTTTAAAGACGGGAAGGGATCATTCCCCAGGCCCCATATTTGATCTTTTCGGCCCCCTTTAGCAATCCGATGACAACATTCTAAATCGCATAATGTATATTATGGCAAATTTGATGTTATGATTTATTTTCAATTACTTATGTGGTGCTTAAGAATCATATACTTGATTTTGAAAGTCGTGCAACAGCACCACTGAGATCATTATGGGCGGCGCTGTTCGAGGACTGGCCAACCTGCCCTCACAGTTCAATTGGTGGGAAGAAAAATCAGGCTTCGAGAATCATTCCGTCGAAGGCGGGTTCGACATGATCTGGAAGTCTTTTGTTCAATGTGTCGTAATCGAACCCGTAACCCAAATGGGAAAGCACCCCTCGTCTTGGGTCGATCCGATCAATCCAACCCAGCGCCTTGTCCACATGGGCGTGGGTTGGATGCGGATGATCGATTAAGGTTCCGATGATCCACGTATCGACTCCCTTTAAAATTTCAAAGGCACGATCCGGCAATTCAACCACGTCGGTGGTATAGGCAATCGGTCCAAAGCGAAATCCCAGGGTGTCACAAAATCCATGATCCTGTGTAAAGACCTGAATGTCGATGTCGCCAATGCCCAACGCGTCGCCATCATTCAATTCATGCGGAACGAGCGTTGGCTTGTAATACATGTCGGCATTTTCCGCCAAAGGCTCCAAAACATAGCCAAAACGCTCATCAATGACGCGCAAAGTATCCGCATCGGCGTAAACATCAATGGCAGCATTCATTTCCCGGTTGATTTGGCGTAAATCATCGATTCCATGCAGATGATCGGCGTGATAATGGGTAAAAAGCACAGAATCCAGTCGCTTTACGTCCGCATTCAGTAATTGTTGGCGTAAATCGGGCGAGGTATCGACGAGAAGGCAGGTATCACCGTTTTCCACCAGTATGGACGGCCTGAGGCGACTATTTTTCGGGTTGTTCGGATCACATTTCCCCCAGCCGCGGCCAACAGCGGGGGTGCCGCTGGAACCGCCACACCCCAGAATGGTCACCTTCATGTTGAAGGGGCCTTGTTGGCTTTTGAAAACAGGGAGAAAAAGTTGTCGGTTGTGACTTTTGCCACTTCATCAAGGCTTAAGCCTTTGATTTCAGCTATTTTTTCGGCTGTATGGCGAGTAAAGGCCGGTTCGTTGCGCTTGCCGCGCCGGGGCACCGGCGCCAGATACGGGGCGTCGGTCTCAACCAGCAAGCGCTCCAGCGGCACGTCCCTGACAATTGCCCGTAGCTCATCGGCAGTTTTAAAAGTGACAATTCCGGAAATGGAAAGATACAGGCCCAGCTCCAAAGCCGTATCGGCCAGCTTGCGGGAACTGGAAAAGCAGTGAAGAAGGCCGGTGAACGCCCCCTTCCCCATCTCTTCGACAAGAATTTCAGCCATCTCATCATCGGCGTCTCGTGTATGGACGACCAAGGGTAAACCGATCTCGCGGGACGCCTCGATATGGGCCCGGAACTGGCGTTTTTGAATATCGCGGGGACTTTTGTCGTAATAGAAATCAAGCCCGGTCTCGCCGAATCCGATGACCTTGTCATCAACTGCCATCCTGATCAGGTGCTCAGCCGTTATTTCGGGTTCCTTATCTGCATTGTGGGGGTGGATGCCGACCGTGCAGTAAATATTTTCGTAGCGTTTGGCGACTGCCAGCACCTGTTCAAACTTTGTCACATATGTACAAATGGAAAGCATGTGATTGACGCCTACGTCAGCAGCGCGCTCAACAATATTTTCCATATCGTCGGCAAATTCGGGGAAATCCAAATGACAGTGGCTGTCTACGAGCATGTTCTAAGGCCAAGCTTGAAAATTATAAGATATTGTTTTTAAAGCCAATTTTTATAACTGTCATCACTATAGTTCAGCTTTGCGGGCAAAAAAGCGGCACCGCCAGACATGGGGGGAATTGGCGGCGCCAAAGGGCGAAACGAATTCGTCAGTTTTTAAGAAGCGGGCGTCGTCGGAATAACTCCTGCGGCGTATGCTATTAAGACCAATATCACCATCAGACCAACGACACCGACCGTCCACAAATAAGTCTTCTTATCGTCTTGGGTCATCGTCACCTCCACTAACAATCAAAGCCGCGCGGCAAGATATAAAGGAGGCGCCTCAATGGTTAAACCATAGCACAAAAGTCGGATTTTTGGAATGGCGCAGATAATGGGGCTTAATTCTCGCCGAATTCAGCCCTCATCCTCGACAAACCTGGGGAAGACACCTTCGGGTTTCGGCAACACGGTGCCGGGGACCAGACTGTTGCCTTCAGCAAGAAAGGAAAACGAACGTTTCTCATGATCAATCACCAACTGATCAAGCATTCGGGCCATGGCATCTGGCATAAAGGGCTGTAATACTAGAGCGATCCGGCGGATACATTCGCTCAGCACATAAAGAACCGTGGCCATGCGTTCCGGGTCTTCATTTTTTAACTTCCACGGCGCCTGGCTGTCCACATAACCATTGGCGGCGCGAATGACCACCCACACGGTTTCCAGTGCTTCATGAAAAGATTGCCGGTCGATGGCGTCACGAAGTTGTTCAAGCAACTGGCCCGCAGCGTCCAGTAAACGGTCATCGTCATCGGTAAAATCACCATGATCAGGGACCACCCCATTACAATTCTTGGCGACCATGGACAGGACCCGCTGGGCCAGATTGCCTAGATCATTGGCCAATTCGCCATTCATACGGTTGATCATGGCCTGGTGCGAGAAATCGCCGTCATTTCCAAAGGGAACTTCCCTGAGCAGGAAGTAACGGACCTGATCGAGGCCGTATCTGGCGACAAGATCATGAGGGTCGATCACATTGCCCAACGACTTCGATATCTTCTGGCCTTCATTTGTCCACCAGCCGTGGGCGTAAACCCGTTTTGGCGCTTCAAGTCCTGCGGCGAGCAGAAAAGCCGGCCAATAAACGGCGTGAAACCGCAGAATGTCCTTGCCGACCATGTGCAGATCGCAGGGCCAGTAGGTGGCGTACTCACCGCTTTCTGTTTCCGGATAACCGACACCGGTGATGTAGTTGGTCAAGGCGTCCAGCCACACGTACATAATGTGTTTATCGTCACCGGGCACCGGGATGCCCCAATTAAAGGTGGTTCGTGATACGGAAAGATCCCGAAGCCCACCTTTGACAAAACTGAGAACCTCATTGCGTCGTGTTTGGGGGGCTATGAAATCAGGGTTGGCGTCATAAAATTCCAGCAGCTTATCGCCCCACTGGGAAAGCCTGAAGAAGTAACTTGGTTCTTCGACCCATTCGACTTCGGCTCCCGAAGGGGCAATTTTCTTGCCATCAGGGTCGTCAGTCAGTTCCCCTTCCCCGTAAAAGGCTTCATCGCGAACCGCGTACCAGCCTGAATAGCTGTCCAGATATATCTCGTCATTTTCCATCAACCTTTGCCACAAGTCCTGAACGGAATGTTTATGGCGGGCTTCGGTGGTGCGGATAAAATCATCGTGGGTGAAGTTCATCAAATCGGCAAGTTCGCGGAAGTTTTGCGAGACCTTGTCGGTAAACGCCTTGGGGTCGATACCTGCGGCAAGGGCTGATTTTTCCACCTTTTGGCCGTGCTCGTCGGTGCCGGTCAAAAACTTGACGTCAAAACCGTCCAGTCGCTTGAAGCGAGCGAGCACATCACAGGCCAGTGTCGTATAGGCATGGCCGATGTGCGGGGCATCGTTGACATAATAAATCGGCGTCGTCACGTAATAGGGCTTAATTGAACTCACTCCACAGAAAATCTAGCCTTGCGCTGCTTTTTCAAGGGCCAGGAAGATCGTAATGATCATTTGTCGCCGGTCCATGTTGATGGCGTCGGTTCGGGCCAGCAGATGGTTGATCTTGTCCCATACCTCCAGCCAGCTTGCAAGGGAACTGGCCGCAGCAAGCCGGTTATTTAGAACCGCCTCGACGCTGCTCATACCCTGATCACCACGCGAAACAGACAGGATCATCCGTCCTAGCCATCCCAAAAGGAGGTCGGCAAAGGTTTGAAACGCCGTATCGGCACCGGCGCGGCCCAGTTTTCCTGCTAGTGCGTGAAGAACTGCTACATCAAGATGTGGAAGCGTTTCAAGTAGGGCTATCAGGTCTTTATATAGTTCCAGCCCGCCTTCTTCTTCAAGATCAAGGGCGCGCCCAATACTGCCTTCGGCCAGGCGCGCCAACGCCACAGCATCATCAGGGGATATGCCCGGATGATGTTCGCTCAACATACCGGTGACGACGGCTTCATCCAAAGCGGACAGTGTCAGTTTGCGACAACGCGAGCGGATCGTGGGCAGCAAGCGGCCAGGGTTATGACTGACGAGTAGGAGAATTGCCTTTGCCGGCGGTTCTTCAAGAACTTTCAGGACAGCATTGGCGGCGTTGCGGTTCATTTCCTCGGCACTGTCGATAACCACCACGCGCCACCCCTCTTCGGCGGCCGACAGGGACATAAACGAGCCTATGGAACGCACATCATCAACAACGATTTCGGTTTTGTACTTGCCTTTCTTTTCGTCAAATTGCCGCTCGATTGCCTTCAGGTCCGCGTGAGCACCGGCGGCGACGCGGTTGTAAACAGGATCATCGATGGAAACATCTAAACTGCTCAAGTCATCTTTGGGAAGTTCACCGCCAAACAATCCATTGTCGGCACTTGCGCCGCCACCCTTGGCAAGCAGGAACCGGGCGAAGCGATAAGCCAGCGTTGCCTTGCCGATCCCCTTGGGTCCGCACAGGAGCCAGGCATGGGCGAGGCGTCCGGAATTAAAGGCATCAAGCAGAACTTTTTCTGCCTGATCATGGCCACGAAGATCGCTGTTTTTTCGCGGGTGCGGAACCCCCTCTTCTTCATCGGCCAAGACTTGAGCATTCATGACAAAGGCACCGACAAGCGTTCACTTACAATGGCGCGGATTGCCGCCGCAATCTGCTCAATGGGGGCAGAGGCATCAATAACGACACAGCGCTCTGGCTCGTCATTGGCTATTTGCAAAAATCCCTGACGCAGTCGATCATGAAAATCATGGCCCATACGCTCATAACGGTCTTCGCCCTGTCCCCTTGCACCGGCGCGCTCAAGCCCAACCTCGAGATCCAGATCAAAGATAATCGTCAGGTCAGGTTTAAAATCACCCAGTACGGCAGAGCCCAGCTTATTGATAGCCCCGCGCTTAACGCCATGACCAAAGCCCTGATAGGCCATTGTCGAGTCGGCGAAGCGATCCGAAATCACCCACTGCCCTTTCTCAAGGGCGGGATACACGGTTTTATCCAAATGTTCGGCGCGGGCAGCGTAGTTGAGCAAGGCCTCGCTCATTGGGGTCCAGCGATTGGTCGCGCCGTTAACAAGAAGGTTGCGGATTTCTTCGGCGCCGGGCGCACCGCCGGGCTCGCGGGTGCTGATAACATCAACCCCGGCGTCTGCCAAAGCAGTGGCCAGCAAAGCGACCTGGGTCGATTTACCGGTGCCTTCGCCGCCTTCAAATGTAATGAACCTGCCCTTGGACACCCCTTGCAAACTCCCCGTTCAATCTGAACCGCCAAACAGAATGTAGTTGAAAGCCGCCATCAGACGGCCGATCAATCCCAGTTGTTCAACATCGGCTGCGGCGACCAGGGGAACCTCCACCGTCTTCTCGCCAGGGGCCGTGACGCTCAGGGTTGCAAGCATATCACCTTTTTTGACCGGTGCCGGTATCGGTCCCTGATAATTAATTTTTACTTTCATTTCCCGACGCGCTTTCTTGTGCAGCGTCAGCTTCAGTTCGTTTTCAATCATCAAGGAAACGGAGGGTTCCGTTCCAAGCCAGACAGCGGCTTCCTCGACGATTTCACCGGCCCCTAAAAGGGCATAATTGCCAAATTCACGAAACCCCCACTCGAGCAGTCTTTCGGGTTCGCGGGAACGTTCCTTCTTTGATGTCAGCCCGTTTACCACCAGTACCAGACGACGATCACCTCTAACCGCCGAAGCGGTCAGTCCATAGCCAGAGTCCTGGGTATGGCCCGTCTTCAATCCATCCGCGCCCATGTCCTTGTAGATCAAAGGGTTGCGGTTGTTTTGTTTAATGCCGTTGTAGACGAAGCTCTTTTCGGAATAGTAGTGATAATATTCTGGGAACTGCTCAATCATCAATTTCGCCAGGATCGCCAAATCCTTAGGCGACATCATGTGTTCCGGGTGCGGCCAACCGGTTGAGTTTTTGAAAATGCTGGCGCTTAAGCCGATTTCGCGGGCATGGGCTGTCATTTCCTCTGCGAAGGCTTCTTCGGAGCCCGAAATTCCTTCGGCTATGACGATGCAGGCGTCATTGCCAGACTGAACAATAATGCCACGGACAAGGTCTTCGATGCGGACCCGCTTGCCCGGCACCAGAAACATGGTTGAACTGCCGCTCTTGGCGCCACCTTTACGCCAGGCGTTTTCGCTGACTGAAAATTTATCCTCAAGTGACAAGCGACCATCACGAAGCCTCTCAAAGACCATGTACAGTGTCATCAACTTGCTCATGGAGGCAGGCGCCATCGGAACGTTGGCGTCCTTTTCAAACAGCACAGCCCCGGTTTCCGCGTCCATCAGAACGACTTGTTTAGCAAGTGTTTCAACGGCCTGGGCCGAGGAAATGCAAAGAAAAGTCAGGGCGGCAATGGCAGCAGCGCGGAGATGAGAGGACAACATTGTCAGGTAAATTCCGTTAAAAAGTACAGCAGAGCATCAATCAACGATGGTTCTGGCATCGGTATAACCCGACGCGATGACTTGCTCAAGCATATGATCTGCGTCAGCAATCGATTTGATCGGTCCGACCCTGACCCGAAACAGGTCACGGCCATTTACCAACACCGGTGAGACCTTGACTGATCCCAGACTGGATAAAATAGCCCGCACCCTGTTGGCATTGTCAAAGTTGGCGAACGCCCCGGCTTGTATAAAAATGTTGGTTTGCACCGGCACCGGCTCAAGCGTTACCTTTTCGCTTACCGCAGATGCCACCACTTGTTCGGGTTCGACAACCGGTGCTGGTTCGGGAGTGGATACCGGGGTCGGGCTGATTTGCTCATTGCTGCCAATCACAGGCAAAGTCTGACTGCTGACTTTAGGCTTGGGCAAACTGTCGACGGTAATGGGGGTGCCGATTTCCGCCAATTCGGCATCACCTTTAAGGCGGCGGGCCAATGCCCGGCTTTCGTCTGCCAGTATACGTACCCGAATGCTCGCTGTTCCCTGTTTTTGGAACCCAAGCAATTGCGCGGCGCGACGCGAAAGATCAAGAATCCTGCCATGGGCGTAGGGGCCACGGTCATTAATGCGGACATTCAGGGTGCGGCCATTTCCCAAATTGGTGACCCGTACAATACTGGGTAAAGGTAAAGTCCGGTGGGCCGCGGAAATTCCATTCATATCGTAAATTTCACCGTTGGCCGTTTTGCGGCCATGAAATTTTGTCCCGTACCAGGAACCGATACCGGTTTCATCGTATTCAAAATTTTCCTTCGGATAATACCAAACGCCCTTGATTTGATAGGGATTGCCAATCTTGTACTTGCCAAAGATGGTTCTTTTCTCGGCGTCGCTTTTCTTCGATACCTGCTTAACCGTCTGGGCGATGAACTGGGTTTCTGCACAAGCCCCAAGCAATGTTGAAGCGGCAATGACAATCGCCAAACCAGGCATAAATCGATTAAAAAAAGCCCGGTGCGGGATCATGGCAGACCGCCCTCATTATGGGGTGAATAAATGCAAACCACACGATATGGTGTGGGAGTAAACTTAGTATTAAAAGATTTGGCTTTCTAACTGCCGCCAATCCGGTCGGCAAGAGTGCCAACCGCAACGGCGAAATAGGTCGATCTGTTCCATTTCAGGATCGTTCGGTAATTGTTGTAGATCATGTATGCGGCACTTCCAGGACCTTCGGTATAAACAATAGACGCCTTCAAGTCTCGGGCAGGAAGAGCGCTACCGTCGGCTCTCAGAACACCCAGCGCACCCCATTCAGCGATGGGTTTGATAATTTTGAGACCCACCATCTCAGGATTGAACCCGGCCGGTAAGGTCACCGCCCTGCCCCACGTCTGATCGCCTTTCCAGCCGGAACGGGACAGGTAATTCGCAGCCGAGCCAAAGACATCGGCTTTTGTGCTCCATATATCCTTGCGACCATCACCGTTGTAATCTATGGCGAAGTTAAGGAAGGACGAGGGCATAAACTGGCACTGGCCCATGGCCCCGGCCCACGATCCAACCATATCTTTGGCTTTGATGTGGTCACCGTTAAGAATTTTCAGGGCGTTCATGAGCTCCTTACGGAAGTATTTGCTGCGCCGACCGTCATGGGCAAGGGTCGCCAGAGCTGGTATCAGTTTGAAACCGCCTGTAACACGACCAAAATCCGTCTCGATACCCCAGAAAGCGACGATAAAGCGCGGCTGAACACCAAATTTCTTGCCGACTTCCTCAAGCAAGGCTTTGTTTTCAGCCAGTTTTTTACGACCTTTCTGGACCCGGGAATTAGGCACGACGCGGGTCATGTACTGGGCAAACGTCAGCGAGAATTCCGGTTGCTTGCGATCAAGCTCGATAACCCGGGGGATTTGTTTGACGCCATCCAGGGCAGAAGCCAGGATTTCCTCACGAATACCATTGCCGGAAGCCTCGGCGCGAAGCTCCACCAGCCATTTTTTAAAGGCAACGGGATCGACAGGGGCTTTAGATGGGTCATCTGCGGTTTCATGAGCGAAAGCATGGCCAACAGCCGTCAGATAAAAAAGCGCAGCCGCCAATACACCAGCCGCACTTTTTAACGTTTTAAAATTCATGATGGCCTACCCTAGTTTGCACGAATCGCATCAACAAACTATGGCAATCCTTATGCATCAGGGCAATGGCGAAAAGCTTCTATGAATCGGGGCCGGGAAACAGGGAATCCGTTTTATCTGTCAGCCTGTAAAAAATAAGACCCAACCATTCATGAATGGCCTGTGACAGAAGTCCGTAACCGCCGATCAGATTGAAAGTCAGCGTAAAAAGAAACTCGTTTGTGAATTGGAAGTCGACAGGATAGGGCAACGCCTTCCATCCAACCTGTCTGAAGATACCAACCGTACGCGGCATATGGAAAGCCGATGTGATCAATATCCATGTCTCGGCAGGGTCAGGATTGACCAGTTGTTTGGACATCACGGCATTTTCGTAAGTGTTGCGGGACTGGTTTTCAATTTGCACTCTGTTTATATCGACACCCAGACCTTCCAGTAACGGCCCAACAGCATCACCTTCTTTAATGTCTTGTGTGAGCAATTTCCCGGAACCACTTGTAAACACGAGCTTTGCATTTGGATATTTTTTTGAAAGGGAGGCAAATTCTGTCAACCTTTCGACCGCCCCGCCGATCGATATCTGGCCGCGTGATTTGGTCACGACTTCATCAACAACACCACCCAAAACAATAATGCCATCGACCTTTTCCGGCAGTTGATGAACAACGGGAAAACGGTTTTCCAGGACGATTATCAAATTCACGCCAATGGGAACAACCGCAACGATTAATGACAAGACTGCAGCAATGGCAAGCAACCTGCGGCCCAGTTTGTCGCGTCGCCGAAAAACAAGCGCTGCCCCCAGGCAAAGCACGATCAGCAGCACATTTCCGGGATTTGCAAAGAACCAGAATATTTTCGACAAATAGAAAAACATCAGCGGTGATACCCCATTTGTGCCTTATAAATCAAGTTAAGGCATTGATATCACGTCTATTCCCGCGCCCCTGCCTGCTCTAACCGATCAATAATTTCACGGTAGATAGTGCGATACCCCTGGCCGCCGTCCATATCGAAAAAGGCCAATTTCTGGCGCGCCTTGGCGAGGGCCGTTTGGCCAACTTCATCACGCTCATTGATGCTGACGCCCTGATGTAAAAGGATTTTGACAATATCCAGGCTTGCCCCGTCGGTTGCCGTGATGAGGGGTGTTTGTTTAAGCGCATCGCGGCAATTCAGGTCGGCGCCATGATCCAGAAGTTCTGAAAGCTCGTCGGGTTCGTCGAGAAAGGCAGCGGCGTGCAAATCAGCGCAAGTGGCATGATGGGCCATGGCTGCATTCGGGGTGAGTAAACTCCCAGCTAAAAACAGAGCACTCATAAACCTGTTGTTGATAAACATGGGTAAACGATATAGCGATGATAGCGCGCTGGCAAATCACGAAGAGATGAAGACCCGGAGCACGCCTTTTTATCCTCTTCTTTTGGTCAACGTCGATGCAGCAGCCCAACACTTATAGCCGCGGAATTATGATGTCCGGTGCAGGAATGATCCTCCTTAGTCCTGATGGCCTGTTGTTGCGTCTGGTCGGCGATGCATCCACATGGACCGTACTTTTTTACCGCACAGCCTTTACGGCCTTAACCATGGCCATCATTCTGATGATAAGGGAACGCCAGGACTTTTCCGCAATTTGGCGCGGTTTTGGTCGTGCCGGATGGATTTCTACCTTTCTTATGGCGGCCAGCAGCCTGTCTTTTGTCGGCGCTATTTCCAATACGTCTGTCGCCAATACCCTGGTTTTGGTGGCGACGATGCCCTTTTTCAGTGCTGTCCTCGGCTGGATTTTGATCGGCGAAACCGTCAAACCCCGAACCTGGATTTCGATCTTGCTCGCCCTTGGCGGTATCGGGATTATTTTTTCAGGCTCATTTGGTGGTGGAAACTTGAGCGGGGATTTGATGGCCATTGGCACGGCTTTCCTGCAGGGCCTGAACCTGATCGTCATAAGAAAGGCAAAAGATAGATCCGTGACCATGCCGGCGCTCTGCTTATCGGGCATCCTCGCCGCCCTGGTCGTCCTGCCCCTGTCCCAGCCAATGACTGTTTCAACACCCGACTTCATGCTTTTAATGTTGATGGGGCTTTTTGTGGTTCCGGTTTCGCTGGTTCTTTTCCTGAGTGGAGCCAGATACGCCCCGGCTGCTGAAATCGCCCTGTTGTCGCTGGTCGAAACCGTTCTTGGCCCCTTCTGGGCCTGGCTTGGTGTGGGGGAAGAACCAACCATAAACGCCATAATCGGTGGTGCTGTCGTTATCGTTGCCGTGGCAATGAATGCCCTGATAGGAATGCGGAACAGCCATCGTGCCGGGTAATAACAATAAAGATCAGGGATTTGCTGGCGGCGTGGCGGCACTAACGTCCTTTAGCGTTTTGGGCACTTATCCGCTTTATTTCAAGATGTTTTCCCATATTTCGGCTTTTGAAGTATTGGCTCATCGTATTTTGTGGACCGTTGTCCTGCTTGGGTTGTTTATCCTGTTGAGCCGTCGCGTCCAACATGTTCGGGCTGTTTTGGCCAACAGGAAGCTTCTCGTAACACTGTTGTTAAGTTCCCTGCTGGTGTCTCTCAATTGGCTGGTTTTTATCTGGGCTGTCACCCACGATATGGTGCTTGAATCAAGTTTGGGTTATTTCATCAACCCGTTGTTCAGCGTCGCCCTTGGCATGATATTCCTGAAAGAAAAACTACGCTTTTGGCAATGGATCGCCGTCGGCCTGTCGGTGGTCGGGGTCGCCAACCTTATCGGCCAACTGGGCACAGTGCCCTGGATTGCGCTATCGGTCGCCTTTTTATTCGGCTTTTACGGGTTGATACGGAAAGTCGCTGTCGTTGACGCCTTTAGCGGACTTTTCATCGAGACGACGCTCATTTTGCCGCCCATTCTGGCCTACCTGATCTACATCGGCGTACAGGGTACAGGCTCTTTTGGTTCTTCGGATTTAACATTCGATGTTTTGCTGATACTCCTGGGCGCGATGACAGCAATACCGTTGATTCTGTTCGCCACTGCGGCAAGAAGACTACGCCTGTCGACGCTTGGGTTCTTCCAGTATATCGCCCCAAGCGCTCATTTTATGTTTGCGGTGTTCCTCTATAACGAACCCTTCACCTTCGCCCACCAGATAACCTTCGGCATGATCTGGACGGCCCTGGCGATTTACACGCTTGATACCATCGTCGCCCGCCGCAAAACTTAAATCACCTGACATCACGGGCACTGCGCCCGACAATATTCTCATAGACTTCGGCGTCGCTGGCCCCTTCCGAACCGATAATCAGAACCCGTGAGCCCTGATTAATGCCAAGCGCGTCAGCAAGGGCAGGATCTTCACCAGCGGCCAGTAATGCCGCCAGTCCGGCAACGGCGGACTCCCCGGCGACAACAGCCGGGTCACCATCCTCGCCACCGGCAAGCAGTCGCATGACCGGGCCGACAACATCATCACCAAGGATGATAAAATCATCAGCGCCGGTGGCCAGAATATCCCAGGCAATCAATGAAACTTCGCCGCAGGCCAGTCCCGCCATGACGGTTTCAAGATCACCGGTGGCAGGTCTTGGCGCTCCGGCAAGGGCGCTTTGATACAGGCAATCCGCCCGGTCCGGCTCGACAACGATAAATCGCGGACGCTCGTCCGCCAGGGTTTCCCACAAATGACCACAAACAGCCGCCGCCAGTCCCCCTACTCCGCCCTGAACAAAAATATGGCTGGGAAGACTGCCGTCAGGATACTGGTTCAAGATTTCATCGACCATCACGGTGTAGCCCTGCATGACATCACGCGGAACATCCAGATAACCTTCGTAGGAGGTGTCAGAGACCACAAACCAGCCATGTTCGGCGGCATCGGCGGCAATTTCGCGGACCGTATGATCATAGTCCCCGTCCAGGCGCAGAACGTCGGCCCCGTAAGCCTCCATCGCCTTTTTGCGTCCTTCGCTGACCCCCGAATGAATATAGATTTTACAATGACAGCCGAATGTTTGCGCCCCCCAGGCGACGGAACGGCCATGATTACCATCTGTCGCACAGGCAACTGTCACGGTGTTGGTGATGTCGCTATACTGACCGTTTGTCAGCCCTTCTATGGTTGGGTTCAATTGAGGATCGCTTTTCCTGATAAAATCCATCAGAAGGCGTTCAACGGCATAAGCCCCGCCGAGCGCCTTGAAACTGTCCAGGCCAAAACGAAATCCATCGTCCTTGTAATGCAGGCTGGCGACGCCAATTTTCCGGGCCAGGCCTTGAAGACTGTGCAGGGGCGTCGCGGCATATCCGGGCCAGGAAGAAATATCGGCCATCGCTTCAGCAAAGCTCTGCCTGTTGATAACGCTCAAAGCAGGCTCGCCGTAACGGGTTTCCCGGGAAGCAGCCATGCCATTGTGATGAACACGTAAAGAACCGTACAAGGGAGTCATTTTATCGCCTCAGTTTGATCAATGCGGGGAGTATTTCACGGGCTTGCCAACCTTCCAAGTGATCTGACGTTTATTTTTCGTTAAGGGTTGATCGTGATAATACAAGGGTCAGCTTTAGAATTAAGGCAACAAACCCAGAAAGGGGATAAGACCATGTCCAAGCAACCAATTGTTTCTGGTATCGCCCGCATTTCAAGACGGATCGCCCGTGCCTTCGGCTACAGGTTCGATCATCCGGTTGAAGTTATTGTCGGCTTTCCGCCGGGTATGTTCCGTTAATTTACATTCGCCTGTTTTGCGAATTGCAGAAGACCGCACGACCAGTGTATAAGCATCCGCCGGGCGCAGTTATCTGCGCCTGACAAATGCGGATGGGTGGCCGAGCGGTTGAAGGCACTGGTCTTGAAAACCAGCAAGGGTGAAAGCTCTTCGTGGGTTCGAATCCCACCCCATCCGCCAAGTTCCTCTAAGTGCTTGGCAACAATATAACCATCTGATTTCTAACCTATTTCTGTTCCAACTGGTACACCGTTGTGGTACACTACTGGGATGGAACCCATGCCTAAGCCAACAGGATTACTCAAACGCGGGAACCGCTATTATGCGCGGAAGAAAGTTCCTGTCGATCTTGCCCCTTCTATGGGAGCGCAGGAAATCAAACGCAGTCTTAAAACATCAGACTATCGCGAGGCATGCAGACAACTGCCACTGGCCCTTGCGAAAATAGAAGCCACTTTCACCGAAGCAAGACGAAAACTTTTATCTCACCCCGCCACGCACTTGTCGGACCCCGAAATTCATCAACTCGCATTGCTTTGGTTTCACGGTTACGAGCAACAATCGCGAGATAAAGGGTTGAGGCTCAATTTCGATCCCAGTGAGATTGATGATATTATTCATATTCTTGAAATCGATGAATATGATTTGCGTCAGTCCACTAACCCGAACACCCTTGCTTGGGTGCAGAAAAACGCTAATGAATTTTTGCAGTATCAGAACGTCTCACTAGATAGCACTGGACGGGAGTACGAGTTGTTTTGTTCGTACATCAACAGGGCAATGATCGAAAGTGTCCGACGCTCCAAAGACAGGTGCTTGGGGGAATCCGGCATTGAATCATACGACCAAGCTTTTGCTGCTGTTAATGCGGATGCACCTAAACCAGAACTTCCGCAGAGACTAGAAATCACTCTAGGGGAACTCGTAATACGCTATGGAAATGACCCGGCTAGGGATGGGGTAACCCAGAAGACGAAAGACGGTTATGTGATCATATTTCGGGCCTTAGTGGAACTTTTAGGTGCCGATAAACCCGTCAGGGAAATTACGCGAGAGGATTGTCGAAATGTTCGGGACATTTTGACTACACTTCCCCCAAACGCAGGAAAGAGATTTCCTGCCCTCACCCTCAAAGAAGCTGCTAATCAGGCGGATGTTTTAGGACTCCCTTCTATCAAGGTCACAACTGCAAATAGCTACCTCAACAATTTGAGTGCATTGTTTAAATTCGCTCACGACGAGGAATACGCTGAATCCAATCCGGCTATCAATCTTTCCGCTGGACGCCCGAAGGATAGAGAGAAAGATCGAAGACTTCCTTTTAGCATCGAGCAATTAAATCTCATTTTCCAAGCACCGATCTATACTGGATGCAAGAATGATCAGGCCAACTACGCACAACCGGGGCCACATGTCATTCGGCGAGGCCGCTTTTGGGTTCCCCTACTCTCCCTGTTTCATGGACTACGTTTAAACGAAGCATGTCAGCTACTTGTTGACGATGTGGAGGTGATTGACGATGTGCCTGTCCTGCACATTCGTGAAGATGAAGAAACCGGGAATCGATTAAAATCAAAAGCTGGCGAGCGGATTATCCCGGTTCACCCCGAATGTCTGAAGATGGGATTTATTAATTTTGTAAAAGGGCAACGTGAAGCAGAAGAAAAAAGGTTGTTTTCGGAACTCACGAAGGGACGCAAAGGCTACTATTCTGATCCTTTCCAAAAGTGGTTTAGGAGATTTTTAGATAAAACTGGCGCACTTGCCCCAAAGACGAGTTTTCATAGCTTCAGACATAATTTTTGCGATGCGATGAGAGAGGCTGATATCCCTGAAGAGAGGCAGGATGCTCTTGGAGGGTGGGAGAGTTCCGGAAGTACAAGAAAGGTGTATGGCAGTAAATTTACCCCTGCTACGCTTCATTCTGAAATTTCAAAAGTGAAATATAGAGGTCTTTCTTTATCCCGCCTGTATTTGAATAAGAGTTAAGGTGGCAAATCCGACTTATTTTGCTACCCTGACCCTACAAGAAAAGGCCATGGATATGGGTGCAGGCTCAACTTAGTGGGAGGCGGTTGTGATCAAAAAAGGTTCTCGCTCACCAATTATATTAAACAAACATATTGATATCGGAACTCCTGACGCTGAATCAGATGCCTTCTATTTAGAAGAGTGTTTTGTTGATACAGGACTATTCGAGCAATTATTGGATTGTGAGAACCCGAAAAGAATTGTTGTTGGTAGAACTGGGTCAGGTAAAACCGCATTGCTACAAAAAATAATATCCACTCAAGAACATGCAATTGAGTTAGCCCCTGAGGCTTTGTCCTTAAGTTATATTTCCAACTCAAACATTATTCGCTTCTTTGAAGCCGCCGGAGTGAATCTTAGCTTGTTCTATGTCCTTTTGTGGAGGCATGTGTTGACGGTTGAGTTATTAAAAATGCGATTTGATATTGGAAATAAGGCAGGAGTTGAGAAGCTAAAAAACTTTATGGAAGGCATATTTAAAAAGGACCCCGCTAAGGAGAAAGGATTGAAGTATTTAGAAAAATGGGGGGATGAATTTTGGGAGCATACAGAATATCGCGTTAAAGAATTTAAAGAAAAACTTGAAGCCGAATTAAGTGTCTCTGCTGGCGGGAATATCAAACTGTTTCAACTAGGAGCAGAAGGGGCAGCATCTCTTACAAAAGAACAAAGGACCGAAATAGTAAACCGGGCGAACGATACTGTAAGCAGAATTCAAATTAAAGAACTTCAGGAAATCGTATCACTCCTTAAAGAGAACGTATTTATTGATTCACAAAAACCATTTTATATAGTTATTGATCGTCTTGATGAGGACTGGGCTGATGATGAGTTGAAATTCAAACTCATAAAGGCTTTGCTTGAGACTGTAAAAAGTTTTCAAACAATACGTACAACCAAGGTCATTCTAAGCCTACGTTCTGATTTGCTTACCCGTGTATTAAAAGAAACAGTCAGTAGCGGCTTTCAAGAAGAAAAATATGCTGGACTATATCTTAATATGGACTGGTCAGAGAGCCAGCTAACTGAAGTTATTGATGCCCGTGTAAATTATTTATTCAAACGGAAATATACCCGTGAAAATGTGAAATTAGAGGACATTATAAAAATTGGCGGGCAAATACAGAAAAAGTCGCCAATTGGATATTTAATCGGTAATGCTCCCAATTTTTAGCGGTACAAATGAGTAGAATTTTCTCGTAATGTTTTTTGAGGAGATTCAACATGAAACAATCACGTTATTCTGACAGCCAGATCATCGCTATTTTGAAGCAGGCTGAGGCCGGTTCAAC
>JABJHA010000029.1 GCA_018662005.1 Rhodospirillaceae bacterium
AAAGTGGTTATGGACATACAACAACGAACGGCCCAACATGGCCATCGGCGGCATAACGCCAAAACAGAAACTGGCTATGATAAGCATAGCCGCTTAAACGATTCTATTTATGCGGCCCTCTGAAAATGGGGGTATTACCGTTCAACGATCTACTTCAAGCCCATGGTTACAATACCCTGCAATCTGTCGATGGTGCGGACACCGTGGAATTGGCAAGAAAACACCACCCTGATCTGGTCGTAATGGACATCCAGTTGCCAAAAGTTTCTGGGTTGGATCGAACAAAGGAGTTAAAGGCAGACGCCGACTTGAAGGATATTCCGGTACTGGCTGTAACGGCCTTTGCCCTGGACGGCGGCATTGAACGCATACTTGATGCTGGCTGTGAAGACGCTATCGGCAAGCCTATTTCCGTTCCCTTGTTCCTTGAGACTGTTGAAAAACATTTGCTCTAACCCCCTGCCTTAATTGATGATCGTCATTGAACATTATGTTTGGGCCTCATAAATTTCAGATGGTCTTCAAAGCCAACAATATAAGAGGGTAATAAAATGCCAATTGAATGGCGTGACAGCCTGTCAGTCGGGAACGATTTTATTGATGATGATCACAAACAACTTCTTCTTTTGATCAATCAATACGAAATTGCCGTTCAGCAACAAAATCCGGTTATTCTTGAAGACGCCTTTAATGGCCTTACCGAATATGCCCATTCACATTTTGAACGTGAACAAAATTTAATGGATGCCGTCCATTATCCTGATCGTCGCACCCATGCTGATCAACACACAAAACTGCTCGACTCTATGGATGACTTCCACAAAAGCCTGACAGAAGAGAAAAGTATCGACATTGGTAAAGTCAGCAAATTCCTGCACGACTGGCTAATCGATCATGTCATTAATGAAGACATGAAGCTTAGACCCTACGTGAAAGGCGAAAGATACTGACGCCCCCCCTTTTTAATCAGGCCAGTTTTACCGCTGTCCCGTTGGCCGTGACCATCAACATGGATTTGTCATTGCCACCCAGGGCTTCGTAGTCCAGATCAACACCGACGATAGCATCCGCACCCAACTCTTCGGCCTCAGCCATCATCGCCTCGATGGACAGGATTTTTGCACTTTTCAGTTCTTTTTCATAAGAGCCTGAGCGTCCGCCGACGATATCGCGGATACCGGCGAACATGTCGCGAAAGATGTTGGTGCCCATAACGGCTTCACCCGATACAATTCCACAATAAGAACTGACGTTGCGGCCTTCGACGTTATCGGTGGTGGTGACGATCATCGTTATTATCCTTTTCTCTATTCCATTTTTTCAAGTTCATCGACGAAACCGGCAACGATGCCAAGGCCACGCTTCCAGAATTCAGGATCACCGGCATCAAGACCAAACGGCGCCAATAGTTCTTTGTGACGCAGAGTCCCGCCAGCCCCCAGCATGGTCAAATACTTTTCCTGAAAACCCGGATGACCCGCCTGGAATACATCGTAAAGCGAATTCACCAGACAGTCGCCAAAAGCATAGGCATACACATAAAACGGTGAGTGAACAAAGTGCGGAATGTAGGCCCAGAACGAACGATAATCATCATCGAAGCGAATGCCCGGCCCAAGGCTTTCGCCCTGTATCTCCATCCAGATATCGCCAAGGCGCTCTGGCGAAAGTTCGCCATTTGCACGCTCGTCATGCAAGCGCCCCTCAAAACTATGAAAGGCGATCTGGCGAACAACCGTGTTGAGCATGTCCTCGACCTTGCCAGCCAACAAGATTCTGCGGCGGGCTGGATCACCCTCAGCTTCAAGCAACGAGCGGAATGTCAGCATCTCGCCAAACACAGACGCCGTTTCCGCTGTTGTCAGCGGTGTATCGGCCATCAGGGCACCCTGCGAGCCTGACAACACCTGATGCACCCCATGCCCCAATTCATGGGCCAGGGTCATCACGTCCCGGGCCTTGCCGTGGAAGTTCATCAGAATATAGGGGTGCACAGACGGTACGGTGGAATGGGAAAAGGCTCCGGAATCCTTGCCTTCGCGTAAGGCTGCGTCAATCCAGCGTTTGTCAAAAAACCGGTCGGCGATTTCGGCAAGCTTGGGTTCAAAACGACCATAGGCGTCAAGTACCGTACGGCGGGCGTCATCCCAGCTGTAAACTTTTGCGTCGTCGCCGGGCAACGGGGCATTGCGGTCCCAGTAATCCAGCGCGTCAACGCCGAACCACTTGGCCTTTAGCCGATAGTAACGATGGGATAACCCGGGATAGCTTTCGCGCACAGAGCTGACAAGCGCATCAACCACATGATCTTCGACCTGATTGGAAAGGTTGCGTTCGGAAATTGGTCGAGGATATGAGCGCCAACTATCTTCGATCGCCTTGTCCTTGGCCAGGGTATTGGTGACCAGCGAGAACAGTTTGATGTTTTCTGTCAAGACCTGTCCCAGGGCCTTGGCTGCTGCCTTTCGCTTGGTTCCGTCAGTGTCTGACATCTGGTTAAGCACGTCGGACATGCTGACTTGCTTGCCATCCAGCAAAAAACGTAACGAAGCCTCCGTTTCATCAAAAAGCCTGACCCACGCGGCACGGCCGCTGACCGATTTCTCATGCAAAAGTTTTTCCAGATCGTCCGATAACTGGTGGGTGCGAAAGGCACGCACGTCCTTGATCCAGGGGGCAAAATGCGCGGCCTTGCCGCTGCCAATCTGGGCCGCCAGAACATCATCATCAAGACGATTAATCTCAAGCCTGAAAAACAGGGTCAGGGACGAAATATCAGTGACCCGTTCCTGTACGGTTTGATAAAAACGCCCGCGCTCGCCGTCGCTAACATCGGCTGCATACAACAGCTGCGCGTAGCTCATGGCTTTGTATATAATTTCGTTTAAAACCTCATACGCGGCAATGGCCTGACCCAACCCGTCACCATCAAGGCTTTTAAGCTTATCCTGATAGGCCGCAGCGAAATCTTTCGACAGACTTTCAGCGCGAACAAAATCAGTCTCGATTTCCGGTCCGTCCGGGGAAGAATAGAGATCGCTTAAATCCCATTCGGGAAGTTTCGTATCAGGCATTAAATTCTCCTTACTTGCCCGAACCATATAAGGCTGGTTACAAAGAAGGGCAAGAACAACCACTAAAGCCGGAAATTTGATGAACAGAATAGCTGAAACCTGGCCCAATCTTGTCACCATGTTCTTTGATCAGGCCGAACAGGGCGGCAATGCTCCATTCCTTTGGGCCAAGCACGATGGCGCCTATGTTTCGCAATCCTGGGCCCAGACCGCCATACAGGTCAGCGAACTGGCCCGTGGCCTGAAATCCTTGGGGGTCGTGGCAGGCGACCGGGTTTTGCTGATTTCAGAAAACCGACCGGAATGGCTCATCGCAGACATCGCCATCATGGCGGCGGGGGCTATTACAGTTCCCGGATACGTCACCAATACGGAAGCCGACCACCGCTACCTGATTGAGAACAGCGGTGCCAAGGCAGCCATCGTTTCCAGCGTAAAACTATTTGAAAGGGTATTGGCTGCGGCCCTTAAGGCGGATTCAATGGAAGACATTATCACCATTGAAAAACCTGAATTGGAACAGCATGTCGGTGTAAATCTGCACACCTGGAGCGATGTCCTTAAAACCGGATCGGGCGCCCACGAAAGCATCGTCAGCCAGTCAGAGTCCATGAAACGGGATCAGACTGCCTGTATCATTTACACGTCAGGCACCGGCGGGGCCCCAAAAGGCGTCATGCTGCACCACGGCGCGATCCTGCACAATTGCACTGGGGCCCGGGACGCGCTTACCGAACTTGGGCTCGGTGAGGAAGTTTTCCTGTCGTTCCTGCCGCTATCACATTCTTATGAACACACGGCCGGGCAATTCTTCCCGATATCCATTGGTGCGCAGATTTATTATTGCGAAGCCGACACCCTGGCGGCCAACATGGTCGACGCCCGTCCGACCATCATGACCGCCGTTCCTAGACTATATGAGACCCTTCACGCGCGCATTACCCACGGCGTTAGGCAACAAGGCGGGGCCAAGGAAAAACTGTTTAACAAAACCGTTCAACTGGGCCGTAAAAAAATTCTTAACGGTGGCCTTGGCCCGATCGATGGTTCGCTTGATGCAATACTGTCAAAACTGGTTCGCAAAAAAGTCCAGGCCCGCTTTGGTGGTCGCCTGAAAGCACTGGTATCGGGCGGCGCACCTTTAAACCCTGACATCGGTCTGTTTTTTCAATCTCTCGGCCTGTGCATTCTGCAGGGCTACGGGCAAACAGAATCGGGCCCGGTCGTCAGCGTCAACCGGCCTTCCAACATCAAGATGGATACGGTTGGTCCGGCGATGACCGACGTCACCGTAAAAATTGCCGATGACGGAGAAATCCTGGTCCAGGGTGAACTGGTCATGCAGGGATACTGGATGAATGACAAAGCAACCGGTGAATGCATTCAGGATGGTTGGCTGCATACGGGTGATATTGGCCATATGGACGAACACGCGCGGTTGCTGATAACCGACCGCAAGAAGGACATCATCGTCAATTCCGGCGGCGATAACATCGCCCCACAGCGTATCGAAGGGATTCTGACACTGGAGCCGGAAATTGCCCAGGCCATGGTTTATGGTGACAAACGGCCGCATCTGGTGGCGTTGCTGGTTCCTGACCCCGATTGGCTGGAACAACATCCCCAGGCCAGCGATGAAGAACTGCATAAGGCCTTGGGACCCGTCATCGAGAAGATCAACGCCGGTCTTTCCAATATTGAGCGGGTGCGCCGCTTCATCATCGCCGAAGGCCCGTTTACCATCGACAACGCCCTGATGACCCCGTCCATGAAAATCCGCCGACACAAGATCAATGAAATCTATGGTGAGCGCTTGACCGCGCTATACGGATAATGGAACTGACTCTGCTCGGCACCGGCTGTCCCAGTGTTGACCTGGACCGTCATGGCCCGGCCAATCTTGTCGATGGCGGCCCCGGTTGCCGGCTGCTGGTCGATTGCGGTTCCGGCGTCAGCCACCGTTTGTTGGCCGCCGGCTGTCCGGGCAGCGAGATTGACGCGTTGCTTTTGACCCACCTGCATTCGGATCACATTGTCGACCTGTTTCAGCTCATCATTTCAAGCTGGCATCAGGGCCGTGATCGACCACAGCGGATATTCGGGCCGCCCGGCACCAGGCAGTACGTAGATGGTCTCATGGCCTTGTGGGCGCCTGAACTGGAACAACGAATAAGCCACGAGAAACGCCCCTCCATTGCCGCCCTTGACGTTGAAGTCAATGAGATCGCGGACGGGGAAACACTCAATTTTGGCGACATGAGCGTACAGGTCGTCGCCGTCAATCATTTGCCCGTGCGACATGCCTTTGGATTTATTTTCACAAATCCCGCAGCGCGCCTCGCCATCAGTGGCGACACCA
The DNA here is from genome assembly GCA_018662005.1 of Rhodospirillaceae bacterium. Taxonomy (NCBI): domain Bacteria; kingdom Pseudomonadati; phylum Pseudomonadota; class Alphaproteobacteria; order Rhodospirillales; family Rhodospirillaceae; species Rhodospirillaceae bacterium. The sequence goes on from JABJHA010000029.1 coordinate 5,434, forward strand.
CTTATTGCCCGGCCCTGATCGAAGCGGCCCAAGGGGTCGATATGTTATTGCATGAAGTTCTCATCCACCGCGAACTGCCTGTCGTCGAAGGCAAACGCAGCGCCGAAACGCTCAGCGCCATGAAGGCCTATCACACGGTGTCGGATCAGGTTGGCAAAGTGGCTACCCAGTGCAAGGCGGGAAAACTTGTCCTCACCCATTTCGTGCCGCCCAAGTTTGACGAAGGCAGCCTGCTTGACGAAGTCCGCCAGGACTTCGACGGCCCCGTCATTATCGGTCACGATCTTATGAAGTTGTCCGTTTCCTGATATTGGCAATGCCAATGCCGCTCAGAATCAAGCCCAGGGCGAAAATTTCCTGAACCGAGACATGTTCGCTCAGGAACAACGAGCCCCACAGCACGCCAAGGCCCGGAATAAGGTAGTTGTTAAGGGCAATAAACGTCGCCCCCCGTTCTTTAATCAGGTGGAAGTATATTAGCGTCGCCACAGCCGTCGGAAACAATCCAAGATAAACCGCCGCAAAACTGGACATCAAACTTGGCGACAACAGCCAGGGCTGATCAAAAAGCAGCGACAGGACCGTCATCTGAATAGCCCCCATGGTCATCACTGCCGTACCGCTGACCGCCGGGTGGAGGCGCGGCACATTCTTGGCGATGGTCGTGGCGATGGCGTAACACATGGCCCCGCAAGCGACAGCGATCTGGCGCACCGCGTCGCCGCCAAGACCTTTAAGGGCCTCTGGCCCGACCAGCACGACGACCCCGCAAAATCCAACCACAATGCCTGACATTTTGGCCAGGGTCAGTCGTTCATCAGAGCTGAACACATGCAGCAGCAAGATGGTCGCCAGCGGCATCACCGACATCAAAATAGCGGCAAGCCCGCTATCGATGGTCTGCTCCCCCCAGCCGATCAGTGTAAAGGGCAGACCATTGCCGAAGATTCCAATCAGGAATGCCAGCCACCAGAATTTTTTGTCTTTGGGTATGGTCATGCCTTTGAAACGGGCAACCCCGTAGAGCAACAACGCCGCCATAATGATTCGAACGGCGGCCAGCGTCATCGGTGGAATTGTTTCAACACCGACTTTGATAAAGCCAAAGGAGGAACTCCAGATCGTTGCCAGCAACAACAGCAGCAACGCCGGACGGGCGGATGACAACGTCATCATGACGTTGTGACCTGACCATCCCACTGGACGGGGTCGCTGGCTTTTCTTTCTGCCTCGATGGCGGCGACCATAAAATCTTCAAGCTCGCGCACGACCTTGATATTTTCAAAAAAGAGCTCAGCATTATCCTTGATTAATTTTGACATCCGGGCGTGAAATTCCTTGTCCGTCGCCAATTGATTGGCGAGGCTGACATAGTGGCCGGCGCTATCTGCAATCAGTTCACTGATACCCATGGTTTTATAAAAGGCATAAGTGACCCGGTCGCGCAGGTACTTGTCTGGCCATGTGACAATGGGAACCCCCAAGGCAAAAGTTTCAGCCGTCGAGTTGCCGCCGCTGAAATATACCGGATCGAGAATCACATCGGCTGAGCGGACCAGACACAGAAAGTCGGCCATCTTCATACGCGGCAGGAAGACAACCCGGTCCAGAACATCGGGGAAGGTCTTGGCAAACCTTTCACGAAGCAGCCTTTCCTTACTTGGGTAACGACCGGCCAGAAGGACCAGACGGCCCACCGGATCGCCGCGCAAAATATCCCCCAAAATGGCGTCAAAACCGGGATGAAATTTGAACAGGGTTTGCGGACACAAATAAATATTTTCATCGTCAGACAAGCCATGGCTGGCCCGTGTATCGGTCACATCAGGAATTTCAGGGCGATAGTAGTAAGTTGGCGGATGGGCCAGGCGAACCAGTGTTTCGCTGTAATTATCCTGGGCGTTATCGGTTTCCAGATCCATGGAGGAAACAAAATAATCGATATTGGGAATCCCGGTCGACATGGGATGGCCCCAACTCGTCACCTGAACCGGGGCGAGGCGGGCAAAGGCAAGAAAGTAGGTAAAGGTATCCATGCCGATGTCGGGATAGTACAGCAGATCGAGGGCTTCATCGGCTATGACAGCCCTGGCGCTTTCCAGATTTTGAGGAAGAGTTACAACCTTGGCCGCAACGCTTTCGATGGCTTCGGACATATGATCGGATTTTCGCGATGTGCGGAAGATCACCACCTCGAATTTTTCAGAATCAAGATGTTCAAAAATGCCACGGCACAGCTTGCCAATTGTGTGGTCGTAAAAATGATATGATATGAAACCGATTCTGTATTTACCGTCCGGGCTTTGCGAGCCAGATAACTTGCCCTGCCAGTCCAGTGACGGGCACAGCTTCAAATACATCTCGGCAATTTTCCGGGTCAAGGGAACATCATTGGCGTTGTGATAGGCCAGATAGAACCCGGTAATACCGGCTTCCCCGTCTGGCTCTTTCAAGGAACCACCCGTGGCGATCAGGTCTTCGACGCTTTCCATGACGTGTGCGCGTGCCTGTTCAATATCCTCCAGCGACGCAGGAATAATCGGCAAAGCCAGCGCCCGCTTGACTTTAATCCCGGTATTTTGCGGATCACAGCTGATCGCCTTGTCATAGGTGGACAGGGCATCCTGAAAAAAACCGGCACTGACCTGGGCGTGAGCCAACGCACACAGCGCCCTGATATAATCCGGCTGAAGTTCCAGGGCGCGCCGAAAACATGTCTCGGCTTCCTCAATGCGTTCCAGATGTTGCAGCGCGTCACCAAGATTGGTCAGAACCTTGGGATTATCCAGTGCAACAGTTAGTGCGTGTCTGTAACACTCCTCGGCCTCGACGGTGCGGTCATCAACCATAAACAGGTTACCCAAATTGTTAAGACCGTCGACACTTTCAGGGGCCAGTTCAAGAACCCGGCGGAAGGATTGCTCCGCCTCATCAATCTTGCCCTGCCTGGCCAAAAGGCAGCCAAGGTTATTCAAGCCGTCAGGATAATTGGGGCTCAATTCCAGGGCGCGCCGGAAACTTTCTTCCGCTTCATCCAGGCGTTCAAGCCCCAGTAAGGCATTGCCAAGATTGTTGTGGGCGGCGAGCAATTCTGGTTTCAGGTCGATGGCGCGGCGAATGCTTTGTTCGGCCTCCCCGTACTGGCCTGCATCAACGAGCAGACGCCCCAGGGTATTAAGGGCTTCGGGATAGTCAGGTTTGTGTTCAAGGGCGCGCCGGGCTGCTGCCAGGGCATCATCCTTGCGCCCGGCCCCAATCAGGGCGCTGCTCAGGTTATTCAATATTTCGGGATTTTCCGGATCGCCTTTAAGGGCCGTCTCGATCAAGGTAACGCCCGTTTGCGCTTGTCCTGCGTGCACATGCATAACGCCAAACAAATGATTGGCAAAGGTATTGGCGGGGTCAATCTGTAGAACTTGCTGGTAAAGGGCCGCTGCCTCATTCATGCGCCCGGCACTTTGATGGTCAATGGCCGTTTCCAACATGACAACCAGGTGCTGGGGCATTTCTTTGGGGTTCATGGAAAGGCCTTTAAACGCCGTGAAATTCTTTATACCACTCAACAAAGCGGGGGATACCGACATCGATTCCGGTGCTTGGCGCAAAACCGAAATCTTCAACAGTGGCATCGATATCAGCAAAGGTTTCTTTTACATCACCGGCTTGCATTGGTTGAAAATCGATTTCCGCTTTTTTGCCTAAAGCCTTTTCAATCATGGAAATGAAATCCATCAGGCTTTCGGTTTTGTTGTTACCAATATTGTAAAGCCGGTATGGGGGAAGTCCCTGATCGGCAGGAGGCCTGTCCAGACAACCCAGAACGCCCGAGACAATATCGTCAATGTAGGTGAAATCCCGGCGCATCTCGCCATTGTTGAATACCGGTATCGGTTCGCCCGCAAGAATTTTCTTTGTGAAGATATAGTAGGCCATATCAGGACGACCCCAGGGGCCATAAACCGTAAAGAAACGCAGGCCCGTCAAGGGCATCCGGTAAAGATGGGCATAGGCGTGGCTCATCATCTCCATGGATTTCTTGGTCGCGGCGTACAGTGACACCGGTGTATCGGTGCGCTTGTCGATAGAAAACGGAACATCATCGGAATCGCCGTAAACGGATGACGATGACGCATAGACGAAATGCTCCAACCCGGAAAGCCTGCGACTGGCTTCAAGAAGCACCAAATGGCCTTCAATGTTGCTGCGGGTATAGGCGTATGGGTTGATCAGCGAATAGCGCACCCCCGGCTGTGCCGCCAGATGAATGACCCGGGTTATATCCGGATTTTCCCTGAACAGGATATCGACCGCCTCGCGTTCCGCGATATCGGTTTGGCTGAAGGTAAAACCGTTACGACCCAGCAAATTATCAAGACGCGCCTGTTTTAGGGAAACGTCATAGTAATCGTTTAGATTATCGATACCGATAACCCGCTGGCCCGCATCAAGCAGCGCCAACGTCGTAAAATAGCCGATAAATCCTGCAGCCCCGGTAACCAATACGGTCATAATCAACCTGTCAGATTCTTAAATACCTGGATTTGATTGGTATAAAGACACTGGCCGGGGAAATCACCCCCCTTATTATCATGTTTAAAGAAGTTTCAACGAAGCGCCCGCTCACGGAACAATCGATCTCCATCCCCTGTCCAAAGGATACTGACTTGCGAAATTCTTCGTAACCTGTACGACAGGGGTTGTTGGCAGTATCCTTCAACACAACATATTCATTTTAAGGTTCCACGAAGATGGCACTGGCCACATTCACGCTTGAAGACAAATACAGCCAGCCCTCCGGTCGGGTGTTCCTCAACGGCACCCAGGCGCTGGTCCGCCTGACCCTGATGCAAAAAGCCCGCGACGAAAAGGCCGGTTTGAATACCGCCGGTTTTGTCTCCGGCTACCGGGGTTCACCCCTGGGCATGGTCGACAAGGAATTCTGGCGTGCTGCCCCCATCACCGCCAAAGCCAACATCCGCTTCCAGCCCGGCATCAACGAGGACATGGCTGCGACCGCCATTTGGGGAACCCAGCAAACCCACCTGTACGAGGACGCCACTGTCGATGGTGTCTTTTCCATGTGGTACGGCAAGGGTCCGGGGGTCGATCGTTCTGGCGATGTCTTCCGTCATGGCAATATGGCCGGGACCGCACCGCAAGGCGGCGTGCTGGTGGTTGCCGGTGATGACCCTGCGTGCAAGTCATCAACCGTTCCAAGCCAAAGTGAATACGCTTTCATCGATTCCCAAATCCCGATCCTGAACCCTTCCAGTATCCAGGAAATCATCGATTACGGCCAAATTGGCTGGGCTATGTCCCGCTACGCCGGGGTTTGGGTTGGCCTCAAGGCGATTACCGAAACTATGGACAGCTCGGCTTCGGTTTCCATCGACCCTGAACGGATCAAAATCGTCACCCCGGATGATTTTGATATGCCGGATGGCGGTTTGCATATTCGCTGGCCTGACCTGCCGCTGGAGCAGGAACGCCGCCTGCAACAACATAAAATGTACGCAACGTTGGCCTTCGCAAAGGCCAACAAGCTCGACAAAATCGTCATCGACAGCCCGAATGCCCGCCTTGGTATCGTCACCACCGGTAAATCCTATCTGGACGTCATGCAGGCCCTTGATGACTTGGGCATCGATCAGGATTACGCCGCCGAGCTGGGTTTGAGGATTTACAAGGTCGGGATGCCGTGGCCGCTTGAGCGCGACGGGATCCGCCATTTCGCCGACGGTCTTGAGGAAATCCTTGTCGTCGAGGAAAAACGCGCGGTTATCGAAAACCAGCTAAAGGAACAGCTATACAACTGGCGGGAAAGCGTCCGCCCCAGGGTCGTCGGCAAGTTCGACGAGGAAGGCGATTGGGTGTTGCCCTCCGCGTTCGAGCTTTCACCCGCCCGCATCGCCCGGGTCATTGCCGCCCGGATGGAACAATTCATCACCAGCCCGCGGATTGTCGAGCGCCTCGCCT